>NZ_PQWO01000010.1 GCF_003231495.1 Acaryochloris thomasi RCC1774 | reverse complement strand
CGTTGCTCAGAACAATTGTGATTAATCTGCTGAGATTGAATGGCTTCCAATCGCTCAAAGCCGCTATGACAAAGCTTGCTAATCGGGTTGATGTTATTTTTTCGCTGTTAACTTAAAACAACCCTGTTCCAAACATGTCCTTGACGAATGGTTGACCACATCTCTTGGAAGAATACTTGGTCATGGTAATCTGCGTTGATAACTCTATGTGTCTTGCCGAGCAACTCTTCTCGGGAGTATTGAGACAGTTCGCAAAAATGATCATTGACTGAGATAATCTTGCCATTTTGATCTGTTACTGCCACTATCGCGGCCTGATCTAGCGCAAGCTTTAACTTGGTCAAAGACTTCAGGGCTAGGTGAAGCTCGCTTTCGGTTTGCCTGTCTGCGGTTATATCACGAGCAATGCAGTAGATCTGTTTTTTCTTTGGACAAGGGGTTGCATTCCATCTGAGCCATCGATAAGAACCGTCACTGCAGCGGTAACGAGTCTCGAATCCAATGCTTCTAGTATGGTTTAATAATTTTTGAAATTCCTCAAACGTGGCTATGCGATCGTCAGGATGAATCAGATCTATAAACAAGGTGTTTAGAAGTTCAGCTTGGGTAAAACCCAGAATTTCTTCCCATATAGGGTTTAATTGCTTGAAGTAGCCATCAAAGTCTGTAATGCAAAGCATATCTAGCGAAAGATGAAAGAATGACTCAAAATCCGACGCAGTAGTGTCTTGAGAAGCTGGGTCTGTTCGTGCTGGTGTCATGGTCATGGCCTTTAGAATTCTATTTCGAATTTCTCAGCTATCTGAACGCCTATGAAGTTTTTAGAAAGTTTTATATTGCATCGTGAGCGTCTCATCCTTACTGCGGAAATTTGCCATATATCAAGCGAGGTCAAAAGGCTATGAGATTTATTGTTACTAAGTTTTTCCGCTAAATTGAGCGATTTCCCCAATCACACTTTTCTTGTAAGATACCCAGTTATACGAGGGAAGTATCAATGGCCTCTCAGGACTGAATAAGGGTTTAAAGCGTTTTAGAGGAAGTAGTCTAAGATATGTAGGAGATTGATGGAAACTTAAATTCGCTTCTCTTACACGAAAAATGGATGATGCTGAAGCGTTGCAATCTACTGTAGGTAGACTATCGTAGAGATTAAGAATGCAGAATCTATTATTCCAAGCTACCGTTCCTACCACTCTCCCTTCTCCACAAACTGCTAGTCATAGTGCAATCTCATCTTCAGCATGAGGTTGAAGGTATGCTATCTCTTCCCTTTGCGATTTCAGACGGGAAATTCTAGTTAAACTGGCAATATTATTTCAGCCTAATATCCTACATTCCGCAGGTTAGTGAATTCTTGTAAGCCTTTTCCAGTAAGGGCTTTGAGCCTTAGCCCGAAATTCAAGAATACCTCCCGCAGAGCATTGAAATACAGGTGGCCGATTAACCTGTATTGCTTTTCCAGTCTGGCTTCTAGAGAGTCTGTGATCTGTTTTTTCAGGTGATGCAACCTGGATTGATGGAACAGAGCCGATTTTTGACAGACCCTGTAACCCTTCTCTAGCATGGCTTCTAGAAAAGTGTACTACCTGCGGAATGTAGTTAATATAAGTGCAATGCAAGCAATTTCCCGATTTCTTCCCGATTCTATTTCTCTTCCTTCACTTTATTGAAATATATTTAATGAATAGTCAATTGTCCAGTTGTGTTCTTTTAGTCTCGCATTAGCGAGCAATAAATTCCTAAACTAAAGAAGAATGGAATATGGAATATATTGCACTAGTTTGTTGATGTTGAGGGTTCGCTATGACTATTAATCAACACTATATTAGCCCAATTGCTAAGAATCTTTATGCTCAGGATAAAGCTGATGAAGAGTTTGTCGCTTTGTTAAAAGATCTCAGTAACTTAAGCCAGGCTATAAGTAAGTATTTAGGCGTGAAGCTAACGATGCAGTACTGGAATGCTTCTCGTCCTCAGTATGAGTGGGCTAAGAATCTTGAAATGAATCACAAGGCAGAGATTGTGTTTTATGGAAGTTCGGGATTACTGATGCCTAGTGTCTACTCCTTTTGCATTTATGATTGGGTGAGTGTTTTTGTCGAGAAATGCTCCCTTGTCTTGCAGGACATTTCTAGTATGCTAAATGATAATCTGAACAATCTCAGCCAGAAACTTAAACGCAGATTAACACCTGAAGAAAAAATAGTAAGAATTCAAGAACATGATGAAAGTTTGTTTGGATAAAGTTTAGAGTTAATTTTGTTTTTCTCAATTACCTGTCCACTCTTTTGAGGTAATGTCAACGTTTACCAATAAAAATGAGGAAAGTTAATATTTCTTTTAGGCAGATAAAAGTCTAACGTTCATGGTCTATTATTTAATGAATTGCCATGAGATGGAGGAATTTTTGAGTGGTCGACGCAAATACGTTCCGACAGCTTCAAAATGACGCCAATACATCCTCACAGCCTCAAAAGTATGAAGCGTACCTGACAAAAACCTTGATGGCTCGGCTAGTACAGCACTGGCGGTGTCCCTCCAGCCTCAAGACACTGCTCCTGGCAAGTGTGATCGAATTCCGCTCGTTTTTGAAAGTTGATTTTGCACAGATTTGCCAACTTCAATCGGATGGCAAATGTCGAGCAGTGGTTGAATCTAGCCAAAAGCAGTCAGTGCGCATGCGGTTAAAGATTCCTCAATGTGGTGCTGAAGTGTTATCTCCGGTTCTCGAACTGTTGTCACCGATACCCATGATGTCAACGCTTGATGTCTCTAATCGACGAAGTTGGAAAACTCTTGGCTGGGGCAAACAATTCGAAGAAGATCACAACCCGCTGCAATTACATTATGTGGAACCGGCCTTAGCTGAAGCATTTGCCGCGATGAACGTTCGTGCAGTGCTGATGGCACCCATTTTTCACCAGCAAGATCTTTGGGGGATGCTGATGATTTACCACACCTCGGCTCGTCCCTTCTCCGTAGTAGAGATAGAACCCGTTTGGCTGGCAGTTGAGCAACTCTCTGCGATCATTGCTCAGCATCAGGGAGGTTCACGTACCAGTTCTAAAATAACTGAACCATCAGAATCTGCGATCTCTCTGATCGCTCACGTGCTGCATCTAGAACCAACTTTAGATTTACAAGCTGCCCTAGAAACAACTGTCCGTGCCTTTCATGGATCAGGAGGGCGACTCTATCTCTTCCCATCTGACCAAGTGCTCACTGCTGGATTGAGAGAGACACTTGATGGGAGTTCGTCGACAGCGGCACAAATCTATACCCACGGTATCCAGCCAACCTCTTCAGCGTTTGCAAAGTATAGTTCAATCGAGCAATATCACGTTTGGCAAAACCATTTCCAAATTCAGGATGAACCGATCTGGGCGATCAATGATCTTTATTTAGAAGCAGAGTTAGACAAACTACAATCGCTGTTTCAGCCGACCTCGATTTGTAGCCTTTTCATGGTGCCATTATGGTATGGCCAGCAATGTTTAGGATACTTGACTATTTTTCGAAATAGAGCTGAGGTGGGAACCTCGTCGTATGAGCAACCGCTTCAGAAATGGACATTGAATGAGACCAAACTTGGACAAACGATCGGAATGCATTTTGCGGCCGCATTGCAACGGTCTCGATCTCAATCCCAGAGGCAAAGTCTGACTCATCGTCTTGAACAACAGGTGCAGCAAAACGCTGCGACCTCAAATCACGGGATGGAGCATCAGCATCTATTGATGCGCGTGATCACTAAAATTCGACAGTCGTTAGATATTGAAACCATTTTTCGAACCACTACACGAGAAATCTGTCACGCCGTTCAGACAGAGCGCGTGGCTGTTTACCGATTCAATGAAGATTGGGGAGGAGAGTTCGTCAGCGATTTCGAATTTGCTACTGGTAATTGGGAAGGATTGAGCAAGCTTGGAGTGAATCTGACTTGGAATGATACACACTTGCAAGAAACGCAAGGCGGGCGCTATCGCTATAAAGAGATTTCTGTTGTAGAGGACATTTATACGGCTGAATATTCTCCTTGCCATATTGAAATCTTGGAGCAATATCAGATACGTGCATTTGTCATCGTTCCTATTTTTGCTGGCAAACAGTTGTGGGGACTCTTAGCCATATATCAGCATTCAAGCATACGTCATTGGGATGATAGCGACGTCCAATTTTTGAATCAGGTTGCAGATCAGCTCGGGGTCGCCATATTTCAATCTGAGCTACACCAGAAGGCTCATCAACAAGCTAAAAATCTTCAACGAGTCAGCGATCAACAGCAAATTTTGTTGCATGTGATTACTAAAATCCGACAGTCGTTAGACGTTGAAACCATCTTTCGAACCACTACGCGAGAAATCTGTCATGCTGTTCAGGCAGAGCGCGTGGCTGTTTACCAATTTAATGAAGATTGGGGAGGACAGTTCGTCAACGATTTTGAATTTGCTACTGGCAGTTGGGAAGGATTGAGCAAACTTGGCATGAATTCGATCTGGGACGATACCTATCTTCAGGAAACGCAAGGCGGACGCTACCGTCATAAAGAAACTTTTGCCGTTGAGGATATTTACAAAGCGGGGCATTCCCCCTGCCATATTGAGTTGCTAGAACAATATCGAATTCGTGCCTATGCTATTGTTCCTATCTTTGTTGGTAAGAACCTGTGGGGGCTTCTGGCAATGTATCAGCATTCGAGACCACGGCAGTGGGAGCCTATGAATGTTCGATTCTTGAATCAGGTTGCAGAGCAAATGGGAGTTGCTCTACATCAATCTAAATTACTTGAACAAACGCGCAAATAATAAAATAAATAGTTAGACAGAATTATGAGGTGAGGAGTCCGCAGGATCCAAGGTTTTGTTGCAACAATCAGAGATGGAGATAGCTAGTAGGTTGAGAGCTTGGCATCGTTCAGTCAAGAAGTAACGTATTCAAAACCTCCGACTTATCAGTAACTCCGCGATCTTAACGGTCCGTTGAATGAATCCCATCGCCATCGCTGGGGTGTGCCTGCATTCGTGGCCCCAATGAGGACGGCGGCACCAAATTGTGGATCAATCTGTGTACGTTCAATGCTCTCTATAAGTCCCTCAACCTCTTTGGCATAGTGGTGGTTCTGGCATCGGTGATAGGCGCTTGCCCGTCGTCTCATAGAACTATTGAGCGCACAAATCAAGCCCGATGCTAATGCTGCAACCGGTCGTCTCTCATGCATCCCGCACAAAAATGCTTAGCAAAACCGGTCCTATTAAATGTTGGTGGGCTTCACATCTGAGATTAGCCTGATTCCCTAGCTGCTCTCTTGCTTGACCACTGTAAAACTGCATCTTCGCCATCGAAGACTGCGGGAATAACGTTCCTAGAGGTGTTGCGTAGTCTACCAAATAAAAACGCCCCTGAAGCTTCAGTACTCGATAAACCTGCTTAAAAACTCGTTCCGGTTCAGGGTAGTGCAAGAAGCTAATGGTGCTGAAGACGCCTTCAAACTGCTCATCTTCGGTGGGGATGGTGTGGCTAATGCCGCGAACAAAACGTAAACGGTCACCGTGGCGATTACTCAAGCGAGCCTGATGTAGCATCTCGGGTGAGAGATCGAGGCCGGTTCCCTGAAGGTGGGGATAGGCTTGGGCTAGACGGTTGAGCAAGCGCCCGGTGCCGCAGCCGATGTCAAGCACCTTTGCTGAGTCTGAAAGCTGAATGTAGTCCAGCAGGCGCAGATGAATGGCTTGATAAAAGACGGAGGGCAGTAACCAGTCGTAGCTAGGTGCCCAGTGATCGAAAAGCTGAGTTTTAGCAGTGAGTGTATCCATTTCTTTACCGATGGAACTACAGGTGCAGCTTCGCTATCTATATAAGATGACGCATTTAAAAGAAAAAATCAGTTGAAGAGACTTTGATATGCCAACTCATATTGCAGCCCGGATTGGGCTAGGCATTCTGCTGCTAACGGGGCCGCTTCTGTCCCCGACTCTACAGACCGTTGTGGCTCAAGAAAGCCCCGATAGCCGCCAGCAAATTGCGGTGGTGGATTTTAGCTATGGCGACACTCGCTCTCCTCACTACGCATCCTATAAAAACGTGGGGGTCTCTAAGGGAGTGAGCGCCAGAATGGTGGAAGCTTTGGCTGCAGAAGATGCTTTTATCGTCGTAGACCCTAACCGAGTTCAGCAGGCTCTCGCAACCCTGAATTTAACGGGTCCGCTCACGCAGGCGGATGCGATCAGCTTAGGTGAAAATCTGAGCGCTGACGTTGTGATCACAGGTACCATTACTGAGTTTAAAGCGGAGCAAGCCTGTGTCGGTGGTCAGTGCTCACCTGAGACAAAGGCTCAGATCAATATTGAAAGCAGCATGATTGAGGTGGATTCAGGTAATGTCGCGACGCGGCGGAGCAATGTGAGCATGACGCGAGAGCAGTCTGGAGATGTGCCATCGCCCTCAGGGGGCCTGGGTGTTGAGTCAGAGCCGAACAGTAATGTACTTGATGATGTCGTGGATAAGGCGATCGCAAATATAGTCAAGGGTCTTATGGGTGAGCCGGACTCCATCGAGTTGCGTCGGCGCGTTTATCCCTAGAGAAGCGGTTCCTGAATCAACTACACTTTAGGAGATTTGTTGACCCTTCAGGAGCGATATGACACGGTACGACGTTTATGGTCTTGGTAATGCCCTCGTTGATATTGAATGCGAAGTTAAACCCCAGCTTCTAGAGGAGTTGGGTATCGATAAGGGAGTCATGACGCTCATTGATGAAGATCATCAGCACAAAATTCTGACGAGTCTAAATAGCCACCGACTCAAGCGAGCGTCTGGTGGATCAGCAGCGAATACAATGATTGCTGTGAATCAGTTTGGAGGCAAGACCTTCTATTCCTGCAAGGTGGCTGATGATGAGCCGGGGCAGTTCTATCTGTCCGATTTGCTGGCCTGTGGTGTAGAAACGAATCTGCAGGCCCATGCGCTAGATGAAGGCGTGACGGGTAAATGCTTGGTCTTTGTGACGCCCGATGCAGATCGGTCGATGACGACTTTCTTGGGCATCTCGGGGGGGCTATCGGTGAATGACCTAGACGAAGATGCGATCGCATCTTCTCAATACACCTATCTTGAAGGATACTTAGTCACCGGACCTGACTCCAGAGCCGCTACCATCAAAGCCAGAGAGTTAGCTAAGGCCGCAGGCCAGAAGGTTTCTTTGACGCTGTCGGACTTCAACATGGTTAAGTTCTTCAGAGACGGCCTGCTAGAAATGATTGGCCCTGGCGTTGATTTCTTATTCGCCAACGAAAGCGAAGCACTCGGTATGGCTGAGACAGAAGACTTTAATACTGCCGTTGACTACTTCAAAACCCTCGCAACCTGTTTTGCCATCACCCGTGGCCCTGAAGGCTCCGTCATTTTTGATGGTGAACGCCTGATCAACATTGATCCACTCCCGGTCAAAGCCGTGGATACCGTCGGTGCCGGTGATATGTACGCTGGCGCTGTTCTGTACGGCATCACCCACGGCATGAGCTTCGCTGACGCCGGACGCCTGGGGTCATTGGCCGCCGCCCGCTTGGTCACTCATCTTGGCCCCCGTATGGAAACAGAAGCTACGAGAGGATTATTAGAAGCCATCTAAATAGGACGGCGCAAGCCATCATCCTCTTCACAATGAGTGGTAATGCAATCCTTCATTAATGGGTATACGATTCTCTCATGGTGCGATTGCTTTGCCCTCCTGTAATGCGCGATACTAAGTGCAGTGTATTTCTAGGAGGAGAACCTAGAATGTCAGCCTCGCATACGCCGGAGCAAAGTAACGCGCTTTACTATCAGTGTTTTGAAAAGCTGCTGCCCGTTGCGGGACAGCATATCAAAGCGGTTGCCCTCGATTGGTGGGATTTAGATCGATTTCTAGGGGTGGCGTTCTATACACTCCTTGCTGAGACTGACCCACGTGTTCGAATGCAGATGGCTGATCTCCTGCCTCATTTCGGTGCCAAGGCAGTTCCGCCTCTAATTGTGCTGCGTAGGCAGCAGAACCTTGATACAGAATCTATTGAACTGCTTGAACATAGCCTGACACAGATCTCCTCGTCTGACTTAATCACAGGCTTGATTGACGTTCTTAAAGCTTCTGAAGATGACAGCTTTGATGAATCGGTCTGTAAGAGACTTGCAAAGGTAGGTAATTCAGCGATTGCTGCCGTAGAGACTCTCTCCACCGATCCAGAATGGCGAACGCTAGCGCTGAAGATTCTCCCGAGAATTCAAAAGTTTCAAGCCATCGGTCACTTAAATTCAAGTTTCCGATCTTCTGCGACACCGTCAACGCCCGCAGAACTCAGTAACGGAGAGTCGAAAGCTGCGATGGGTTCGCAAATCTCTTGTAAAAACGGTCCAGAGCTTAACTCACCAAATAGATCAGCTCGCACAATTGACAAAAAATCTACAGCCTTGATGCAGATAGCCGCTGCTAAAGCTGAGACCAATGCTTACCTGCAGGCCATCAACATCTATACACAAGCCTTAAATCTCTGTCCTGATAACGCTAGAGCCTATGGCGCTCGCGGTTTATTGCGCTCCAATGTTGGCGATCAGCAGGGTGCCATTGCCGATATTCAGTACGCAGCTCAGCTTTTTCGTCAGCAGGGAAAAACCGCTAATTTTGAGATTGCGCTCGGCTATCTCCGTAAGATTATGAGCCAAGTTCCAAGTTAGGCTAAGCTTTGGATTTTAGACCCTATCGCTTTGCAAGTGTCGTCTTTTGCACCGCTGCTGCGGTTGGGTCCGACAGTCTAGGGATGAGCCAATGCTGGTTTCAACATATCTGCTGCTGCTGACAACGCTGTACCAAGTCGTGGCCTGTCAGCGAGAGCAGCGGCAAAAACCACCCGGACAGCGGGTCGATGTGGGTGGATATGCGCTACATCTTTCTGTTTCAGGCGAGGGTGAATCGACCATCGTCCTTGATCACAGCCTGGGTGGTGTTGAGGGCTATCTGCTGCTGCAGAAGCTAGCGCCACTGGGGCGCGTTGTCACCTGGGATCGTGCAGGTTATGGCTGGAGCGATCACAGTCCCCATCCCCGCACCAGCGGCCAAATTGTCCAGGAGCTGGAGACGGCGTTAGCGAAAGCAGACATTCAGCCGCCCTATATCCTGGTGGGCGACTCATTCGGTAGCTACAACATGCGCCTGTATGCCCATCAGTTTCCTGAGCAGGTGCAGGGGCTGGTCCTTACCGATGGTCTCCACGAAGTGGGCATGCTCAAGATGTCTTGGCCGCTGCAGATCTTGAAGCTGATCTTTATTTCTGGTTTTTTGATGTCTATCTTGGGGGCAGGGTTCGGGATCATCCGACTCCTGCGGCTGTTGCAGGTATTTGAACTGCTCAAGCCTAATTTACGACAGTTTTCGCGGTCAGAGCTGACGCCTGTGACGCGCTCATTTTGTCGCCCCAAGCACTGGCTCACCATGGCTCGAGAACTCTGGAGTATGGATGCCAGTGGCCGTCAGCTGAGGGTCGCAAATAATCTGGGAAGTCTACCGATTGTTAGCATCAAGTCCCACTCATTTTTTACACCCTCGTTTTGGACGTTTTGCATTCCCTTAAAAGGCATTAATCAACTCCGCGACCAGATTCACCATGCCTTGATGGGTCTATCAACTGATTGCACACAGCTCCCAGCTGATGAAAGTAGCCATTTTGTCTGGGTTGATCAGCCTGAGGTTATGGTGCAAGCTGTTCAGCTTGTGCTCAATAAAATTAGCCGATGAGGATTGACGAGCGGCAGATATACATTGCCCATGAGTTTTATCAATAAAGGCTGTCCTAACTCAGCCGAGTACTTCTGCTGCTATAACGCAAACTCCACAATCGCCCTGAGAGCAGCTTCTGAGCGCCTGCAAGCGGATGAATAACTGCTGTGTAGAAGGCCAACGTACAAAATTACCTCGGTCTTGTTGCAGATTCCTGTCTTTAACTGGGTATCCTAAATTGATTCACAAGATGCTTACAGGTTTTGCTGGGTTAACAAACAGTAGCTGGAATAAAACGGTGACACTACAGCACCGTTGTACCCAAACCCTTATCGCTGCTCTACAAAGCTGTTGTAGCGATATTCATGTCGATTTTACGCTTGAATTGCTTCAAGCCTTCGCTCTGATTGAGGCCATCGGAGATGTTCAACAAGATCCTGAATATTCTTTTAGTTGAAGATAACCCAGACGATGCTTTTCTGATTGGCAAACTATTAACAGCAAGTCTTGGTTCTCAATTTGAGCTCGCGACAGTTGAACGTTTAAGCGATGCCTGTACCTGTCTAGACTCAAACCACTTTGACGTGTGCTTGTTAGACCTACATCTTCCAGATAGTGTTGGATTGGATAGCCTGCTGTCTCTTCATAACAAAAATCCTGGGCTACCGATTGTGATCCTCACCGGTCTTGATGATGAAGATCTTGCGACCCAAGCTCTGCAGCTAGGCGCACAGGATTATCTGATGAAAGGCCAAGTCAATTCAACTTGGCTAAAGCGAACCATCTATCATGCGATGGAACGGACTCGACTATTGGAAAAGATTCGAACCCATGAGCAGCAGATGCAGCAATTGAATTTGCTGCTTCGAGATCGCCTTAAAAGGCGGACCACAGCTATTCATCAAATGCATGAGCAGGTGCAGGTGCTAAAAACGATTTCTTTTATCGATGCCCTGACCCAAATCAAAAATCGCTTGGGCTTTGATCAAAAGCTGGAGCAGGAGTGGCTCCGTGCGATTGGTAATCGCACATCGCTATCATTGATCATGATTGATATTGATTATTTCAAGCAGTTCAACGATACCTACGGTCATCCAGAAGGCGATCGCTGTCTCAAGCGGGTCGCCCAAGCCATCGAAGCAGGGCTACATCGGCCTCAGGATTTAGTGGCACGATACGGGGGTGAAGAATTTGTTGTCATCCTCCCAGAGACCTCAGAAACGGGGGCTATTCAGGTCGCAGAACGAATTTGCACAGATGTCAGAGATCTAAAGATTGCCCATTTGACATCGCCCCTTTGCGATCGCATCACCATTAGCCTTGGCGTCGCCACATCCATGCCGCAGGACAACGAGCTGCCCCAGGATTTGATTGTTAAAGCCGACCAAGCGCTCTATCAAGCCAAACACCAAGGACGCGATCGCATCTCTTGCGATCGAGCGATCTTTAAAGAGTCAATAATATGACCCACATTCAGCCGAGCCGCTTAGATTAATCTAAATACCTATTTTTGCTGCTGACGTAACGATTGAACAGATCTAACGGCTGAAGCGCTAGAGAAAACTCTGAGCCATAAGTTTTGACCGCAATGTTATTCGGTCCTTTCTAGCACTCCCATGGTGGAACGGGCTGGAACCGTTTGAGTAAAAAATCAATCATGGCATGAACTTTCGATGCCATGATTCGGCGACTCGGATACAGAAGCCATATAGAGGCCTCTGTAACAAGCGGAAATTCCGGTAGCACCTCGATGAGAAGCCCGGATTTTAAACTTTCGCTGGCATTCCAGACTGACTTTGTACCAATACCCATCCCGTGTTCGATCATTTTTCGCATCGCCTCACCATCGTTAACAACAAATGAGCGCGGAGCACTAACGGCCTGTCCATTTTCAAACTTCCACCTATTGTTTTCGGCAAGGATTACGCATTGATGCTCTGCAAGATCGTCAGGCGTTGAGGGAACGCCATGCCGTTTTAGATAGGTAGGAGAGGCAACGAGAAGGCGCCGGTCAGCGGCCAACTTCCGCACAATGAGGCTGCTATCCGTCAAGCTTGCATTTCGGATAATGAGGTCATAAGCACCTTCAACGACATCGAGAACTTCATCAGATAGCCGTAAATCAAGGCTGACGAGTGGATGGAGTGCGTGAAATTCGGCTAAAGCTGGAATGACATACATACGTCCAAAGGAACCGGGCATTGCTACTCGCAGCAGCCCCTGGGCCTCTGACCCTTGACCCCTGACCGCTTTTAGTCCAGTTTCCAGTGTCTCTACAGTTTGTTGAGCGTAGGGTATAAATGTCTCACCATCCGTTGTTAACGATACGGCTCGGGTCGTCCTGTTGAATAAACGGAATCCAACTGTTTCTTCGAGTTTGACAAGACGGGCGCTCGCACTCGCGGGCGAAAGTGACAGGTCGCGCGCCGCCGCTGTGACGCCGCCAAGTTCTGCAATTCTCAGGAACAAGCGGAGCGATAAAATATCCATTTGTCAAAAATATCCGAATTATTATTTCGCAGCAAGCCTGATTATCTTTTTTACATAAATGATTGTCATGCGAGTAACGCTCCCCACGAACCGAAAGGAGACATCAATGATGAAAGCAATTGGCTACACGGATGCGGGTCCAATTTCAGCGGAAAACGCCCTGATCGAATTTGAAACCGACATCCCGAAGCCCGGTCCGAACGATCTGCTCGTAGAAGTTCGCGGAATTTCGGTGAATCCGGTTGACGTCAAAGTGCGCGCCGGTGCGCAGCCAGACAACGGGCCTCGGATTCTTGGCTTCGATGCTGCTGGAACTGTCAAAGAGGTCGGTTCCGATGTCACGCAGTTCCGATCTGGTGACGAGGTGTTCTACGCAGGCGATATAACCCGCCCTGGCACCAATGCCGAGTTTCACCGCGTTGATGAACGCATTGTGGGTCGAAAGCCATCCTCCCTTAGTTTCGCCGAAGCGGCAGGAATGCCCCTAACCAGTATTACGGCTTGGGAAATCCTGTTCGATAGCTTTGGACTCAAAGAGGGTGAAGGGGCAGGTGAAGCTTTGCTTGTGGTCGGCGGCGCTGGCGGTGTGGGATCTATTCTGACTCAGCTAGCGAAGAAACTTACGAAGCTGACCGTGATTGTGACGGCATCGCGTGATGCTACCCGAGAGTGGTCGGAAAAGATGGGCGCTGACCATATCATCAACCACCATAATCCACTCGACGAAGAGATGAAGGCGCTGGGTATTTCGCCACGGTATGTTGCCTCACTCACGCATACTGGCATTCATTATGAGGCGATTCAAGCGCTAATTAAACCGCGCGGCCACATCGCCCTCATCGATGACCCAGAGTCATTGGATGTTATTCCACTTAAGAAAAAAGCGCTCTCTGTGAGTTGGGAGTTCATGTTCACCCGCTCCATGTTCCAGACAGAAGATATGAACGAGCAGCATAAGCTATTGAATCGGGTTTCGAAACTTCTGGATGATGGCACATTAATTCCGACCGTAAACAATCATGGCGGCGTTCTCAACGTAGAGAGTCTGCGTGCCGCACACGAACTTCAGGAGAGTGGAAAGGCAATCGGCAAGACTGTGTTGGATGGTCTTGGTACGGAATGCAGTTAAACGCTCCCTCGTTCTTTAAGCCGGATGTTCGTGTACTGTTACTGGATGCGGACTGTGAGTGTTCTAAACCATTTCCGAATAAGGATATTTAGCAGTGGATAGATAGGTCAGTGTCTCTGAACGTAGATGTGTTTGTTCTAGGTATTGCAATATGAGCTACGACAATTTCACCACTTTCAACGTTAAGGCCGAAAACGAGATCGCACCCTATCTTCTGACACAATGGCTTCTACCGCTGATGGGGATATCTGGACGGGTTATCAATTTGTCCTCCGCAGCTCAGGCTCCCGTCGATTTTGACGCACTGGCTGGACGAGTCAAGCTGTCCGCTGGTGCAGCTTATGCGCAAAGCAAGCTGGCGCTGACGATGTGGTCGCGCGCACTTTCGCTCAAGGAAGACAGCTCTACCATGATCGCGGTTAATCCGGGCTCAATGCTCGGGAGCAAAATGGTGAAACAGGCCTATGGAGTGGCTGGTGGCGATATCCGTATAGGCGGGGAAATACTGAGTCGAGCAACTTTGGCAGATGAATTCGCGGCCGCTTCAGGCCAGTACTTCGATAACGATTTAGGTCAGTTTGCATCGCCTCATCCAGATGCATTAAATCTACAAAAATGTGAAAAAATTGTGCGCGTTATCGAGGCTGTTTTGGCGGAGATGGCACAACCAGACAGAAAACATAGATAGGAACTGTCGACAGCTTAGCTCGATTATGGATTTTCTTCTAAAAGCTCCTGTTTAAACCTTGAAACTGTCTTAGGGAAGGGCTTCCAGAGCTATGAGCCAATTCCTGTAGAGTCGGGGGCATGGGCCCTAATCACCACACTGCCTTACTTTACTGGCGTAATGCCAGAATTGGCCTAATTTGCTGAATATGGCACACATCCGCTGTGCCTCGCTCAACAGCTAGAATGGAATCAGGATCCCTGCACCTACGGCGATGTCGTTTTGATCACGCACTCGCAACTGATGCCAAGGTGATGAACCGACGCGGTTGGTGAGAAACAGTTCTACGTTTGGACGGTTGGCACGCGGTGTATCTGAATCATCTCCAAACAAACGGAGCGGGTCTACCCTCACTGCAAAATTAAACGGAATGCGATCCACTAGGCTGTTGCCGCTAAAGGCATTGCCCGAGCCCGCAAAATTAGCACCGACCTCGGCTAACACACTGAAGGCTGGAAGCACTTGTAGTTCTCCTCCCAAGTTAAAGCCAGCTAACTCAACCCCTTCGCGCTGAACCAGACCCACCGTGGGGGTAAACCAAACGTTGGCTCGCTCACTGATCTTATAGATGATCGGCACTGAAGTCGTTACGATAAACAGCCGATCGTCTCGATCTCGATTACCAATAAAGGGGAACCCTTCATCAATGCCCAGAGCATCAAAGGCACCTGCATCGTTATTGACGAAATTAGAAAACACATCGTTGGTTTGGCTGAGTGTACCCGCCACACTCAAGGTAAAAGGTGCACCTTTATCTTGATTTAAGAGCCGAATCTTACCGCTGATGCCCTGCTCTGACTCATCCACCGCTCCTGAAATTGAGTCTAGAAAGATGCCGCCCTCAAAATCTTTGAGCAGGCCATAGCGAAGAGCCGTGAGCAATCCTTGGCTCCCGCCCTGCAGATGGAAGGCAAATTTGCCTTTCGGAACAGTACCGCCATCGAAGAAGCCTAGGCCGTCAATGGTCCGAGGAGAATCTGGCTGATCAAGCTCTCCTTTCCGATTGTCGGCAATCCGACGGTTGCGGGGGGCAAGGTCAGGCATGAAAATTAAATTCGCACCGATGCCCACAGAATCGGGTTGGGTTGTGAGCGCCAGAGGCCCCAAACTGCCTGCTGCATTGGTGGCAAACAGGTCAACGGCCAAGCGTGGATTGATTAAGTAGCGGGCACCTGCGTTAAAGACAATTTCTCGATTGGGTAGGCCGGAGGTCGGGCTGATGCTGTTGTTGCCGGTGAAGGGGACAAAGGCATCTGCGAACAGCGTTAGACGATCAAAAGCGTTAAAGGATGCAGCCCCGGTTAAGCCAAAGGTGGTACCAAAGGAGCCTGAATTAGCAATCGGGGGTGTCGAGAGAAAGAGAGCACTGCCGGACGGAAAAAAGGCAATGGTGGGCGATAGCGTCAATTTTGTGCGTTCACCCACGGTTGCGGTGAGGGGAAGCTGCAATGCAGGAACAACGGCATCATTCTCAACGGATACAACGTCTCCATTGCCAATAAACGTACTCAGACGCCCCGAAGGAGGGAAAGAAACTGCCGCAACTCCACTGAGTTCCAAGCTGCGATCAGCATTTTTCCAGATTTTCTGCTTAAGCTGGAACGTCAGCTCGTCGTTACCTGGATCGTCACCGCCTCGGTTCACGATGAAGGGCCCCTGCTGCCCTGGAGAATTGCTATCGGCTTGCTGGAAGGCTGCGGATAGTTCTAAATCATCCGTAATGCCAACGCTGAAGCCCAAGTGAATAAAAACAGGTGTGTCGTTATCACCTGCCACGTCATCTGATAGAGAAAAAAGACGAGAGGTGCCCTTGAGTGCCACCGTACCCTGCGGCAACGTTTGGGCCGTGGGCTGCTGAAACTGTTGATTTAAGAGAGGTGAGATGAGGCTGGCTGTTTCAGCGTCGCTATCTTCTTCAACGGTTGGCGTTTCGCGATCTGCTGGTCCCTCGCCGTCAATTGGGGCTTCGCTCTCGATTTGCTCAGACTCCGCTAGAATCGTTTGCTCTAAATTTGCGTTGGAAAGGTCGGTATTGGTGAGAATCGCGGTTTCTAGCTGTGCGCCCTGTAAGTTGGCACCGCTTAGATTAGCGCCCGTGAGATTGGCCCCCGTGAGATTGGCGTTGCTGAGGTCTGCGCCGCTGAGGTTGGCCTGGGTTAGCGTGGCTCCCTGCAAATCAATCTGGCTCAGATCTTGGCCGCTGAGGTCAAGATTACTCAAATCGCAGTTTTGACAGGCTCGTGTTTCGAGTAATTGCTGGAGGGGATCGAAGGTTTGTGCCGCGCTGGGGGAAGACCAGCCTGCCACCGCCAATGAGACAACGGCTGCAAACGTTGCTGATTTAATCATGAATATTCACTCCACACGCTGGCTGCTCAGTCATTTATGAAGACGGCGACCACAATCGCTTTTCATCATACGCCTGAATATTTCAGTCCAGATTAATTATTGAGAGAAAAGAGGCTCTGTCTGTGTTTTATCTGTCAGTGCTGCTGCATTCAATTGCTGGCGTCGATCTCTTGTATGAGTTTCTGAATGCTTCTAGATTGGCCCCCATTCTGGAAGGATAATGCCGACAGATGTTGCTGTGTCAGAACGAAGAGCCGCGTTGATTGAGAAAGGCTCGTTCGTCGGGTGTGCTCTCTCGCCCTAGAGTCTCGTTGCGATGAGGGAAACGGCCAAAGCGCTGAATGACGTCAGCGTGGCGCTGGGCATAGTCAATGGCGCTGTCGCTGTCGGGGTGATCTTTCAGTGTTTTCCAGAGCTGTAAAGACTGTTGCTGGTGCTCCCACTGTTCGCTGTGTTCAAAGGGTAAATAGACAAACCATCGTTGTATAAAAATAAGCTGCTGATCGATCTGGCGTTCAACGGCGCTTTGGGCCACCGCTAGTGCCTGTGCATCTGTGGCAAAGGCCTGTGGCGTTCCTCGAAACATATTGCGTGGGAACTGATCGAGCAATAGCAAGAGTGCCAAGCAACTCTGGGCCTCTTGTTGCCAGTGATTAAGGCTGCCAGCGGCGGCTTTTTTATACGTCGATAGGAAGCGATCGCAAATCTCTTGATCAAACGTTGGGTTCTTACGGAACCATTTTTTTTGCGGCTTTCCGAAGCCTGTCTGATCCGGCGACCCGAACCAAAACGTCAAAATATCGTCGACCATATAACGAATGAGAGCTGTACAGATCAGGGGCTGGTACATCACGATCATATTGCGTGATCGGCTTACGTTGAGACATCTCGCAGAGTTTTGTCCATTTCTATAAGTCGCATAATCGGCGGTTTAGAAAATGGGCAGCTATCATGGATTTGAGCAAAATGAGTAAAAGCAGGGTATGAAGCGACATCGGGGTACAGCGTGGGGATTGCTGTTGATGGGGCTGAACGGACTGGGTCTGTCAGCGATATTGGTCTCAGAATCGAGTCAGGCTCAGACCTCCACTGAAAGCTGCGATCGCACCGCCGCGCCGACATTACCAGTGGGCCTATCGCCTTTGACCGTCGGGAGTTCGCCGCAGCCCGCCACCGTGAGAATTGGCCCGCACGTCAGCATTGGGCATGGCGTGCTCATCGAAGGTCAGGTTGTGACCAAAAAGCCCGGTCTCCCGCTCCAGGGTTTAGGCAGCGCCGTTCCGCTTCCTGGCGGTGTCACAACGGGAGCCGTTGCCGCGCCTTGCCAAACAGATGCACGGCCTTTGCCCCGGACCCGCAAGCCGAAGGCACCTCAAGTCGCGCTGGCGACGAGTGACATTGCTAAGCAGGCCAAACAAGTCACCGTCAGCTTGGGGAATGGCATCACTGAGGGGTCAGGCGTGATTATCCAGCGCCAAGGCAACACCTACACCCTCTTGACAGCAGCTCACGTCGTGGCTGCCCGCGATATTCCCTATCGCATTACCACCGCCGATCAGCAGCAGTACACAGCAAGAGAGGTGCGTTCCTTAAAAAGCATTGATTTAGCCGTAGTGACCTTCGAGAGCGATCGCACCTACACCGTCTGTTCGCTGGCCAAGGCTCAAACGGCCAGCGAAGGGTTGCCGGTCTTTGTGGCAGGTTTCCCGGCCACAACAGCCGCCATTACCCAGCCGGTCTACAACTTTACCGATGGTAAAATTACCGCCCGCAGCAGTCGCAGTTTTGACGATGGCTATGCCATGATCTACACGAACCGTACCTTACCTGGGATGAGTGGTGGCGGCGTTTTTAATCGTGAGGGTGAACTGGTAGGTATCCACGGTCGAGGCGATGTGGACAGTCGCCTGGAAGCGTCAACTCTCAATACCGACATTCGCGTTAAAACAGGTTTTAATCTCGGTATTCCTATTGAAGCGTTTCTAAAGCAGTCCAAAGCGATGGGAATGACGCTTAAGGCGCACCTGCCCGCCACTGCTCCTCCGCCTTCCCCCGTGGATGATGCTCTGATTACTGCTGCCATCAAGGCCCAGTCGGGAGACTATGTGGGTGCGCGGGCGGTTTTGTCGCAGGTCATTCAAACTTCGCCCCGTGAGGCTCGTCTTTATTTGGCCAGGGCTAACTATGCGATCGCAAGTGGTCAAACCCAAGCTGCACTGCAGGATCTAGACCAGGTGATTGCATTTGATCCGAAGGCAGAGCAAGCCTATTGGCTGCGGGGTGCCTACCGTAATGCCAGTCGCGATACATTAGGTGCACTCTCTGATTTTAGTCGGGTGATTGAGCTGAACCCCAACCGTCTCCAGGCCTATCTATGGCGGGCAACCCTGTATATGGCTCAATCGGATCAGCAGTCCGCCATTCAAGACTATTCAGCCATGATTCGTCTGGATCCCCAGAATGCCCTCGCCTACAGCGCCCGTGGCGGTATGCTCTTCGTCCAGGGGGATCATCAAGGGGCGCTCAAAGACTATTCACAGTTAATCAAGATCAACCCCAAAGATACAGAAGCCTACGATCGCCGTGCCCATGTCCGTCGCTATAGTGGTGACCCCCAGGGAGCGCTCGCAGACTATCGGATGATGGCCAAGATTAATCCTCGCAATACGCGTGCCTATGAGCAAATCGCGTCCCTCAGTGAAGATATGAATGATCTAGAGGGTGCGATCTCAGCCTATAACCAGCTTGTGGCTCTAACCCCCCGCTCTTTTTCGCTGTATTACAATCGGGGCCAGTTATACGAAAAGCAGGAGCAGTATCCAGCCGCGATCAAAGACTTCACCACCTTGATTAAACTCCAGCCTTCGCAGCCCAGCTGGTACATTGTGCGCGGTGATGCTCGGGAAAAGGCGGGTCAGATCGAAGGGGCGAAGGCCGATTATCGTCAGGTTGCCAAGCTCTATCAAAAGCAGGGAGAGTCCTCTTCCGCTGAGACTTGGCTAGAGCGAGCCAATAGCCTCTAGTCTGAGTTGGTTTCCAGAACCGAATATTTTACCCAGCCTAGCCGGAGAACAAGGTCGAGTACGAGACGTGCGATCGCAAATAAAAACAAGCTCTCCGCCGCCAGCACCACAAACGGCCAAATCACGCCCTGCGCCATTAGTCCCACATCAAGCTGGGCTAGTCCCCGTACCGTGCCAAATGCCATCACTACTCCTGACCCTAGATGCGGATTGCGATCGGTGCGCACCGCGTAGCGATAGTTGATGCCAAACACACAGCCCGCTAAAGTTGCGATCGCACCACTGCCTAGCCCCTGCCAGTTCAGCCCCTGCATTTGCAGCATCCATAAAGACGGAATCGCCGTCGCTACGATCTGGTTGAAAGCCGTCAGCGCACTAAACGTGACCGCCACCGCCACTGCTGAAAATAAAGCTGCCTTAATCGATTCCTGACGCTCTGCAGCCTGCAGTGCCAAGATAGGGTCCGCCTCTGGTCCTGGGACAGACGCGATTAGCTCTTCAGTAGGAGCCACCATGGCTAACCTTGACCTCTTGAACAACAGCGCAGAGATCAGAGCCAAGGCCTAAGAACTCTCAGATTCACCCGCTTGCTTCAGCCTCTGTCGCTTCGTCATCCTTAGCAAATAAGGGAACACAAACCAAGCGATCAGTCCCCCTAGGATCAACAGGCTAAACTCACTGACAATGGCCACTAACTGGCCCAGTGAAATAATTTCACCTGCAAAGAAAGCAAGCGAGACCATAACTGTTGCCCAGAGCATTGCCCCTGCACAGTTATAAATCATAAACCGCCCGTAGGGCATCTTCGCAATTCCGGCCAAAGGGCTAGCAAAAATACGCAATAAAGCCACAAAGCGGCCTAAGAAAACCGCTCGACCTGCGTTGTAGCTAAAGCGCTGCTGTAGTTCCTCTAGCTTCTCTGTGGGCACCCGAAAGACCTTGCCCACTCTCAAGAGCAGTGGCCAACCCCCATAGACCCCAATCCAGTAGCCGCAGTTGCCGCCCACAATCGCACCCGCAAGCGCGCTGAGGACCACCCAAAGAAATTTCAGATCTCCCTGTCCGGCTAAAAAGCCACCCACCAGCACAATCGATTCCCCTGGTAGAGGTAATCCTAGGCTCTCCAGTAAAATTCCCAAGAAAACAACGACGTAGCCATACTGTTGCGCGAGCCCCTGTACTGTTTCTATAGAAAGCCAGTCAAATACCATGCTGCCTATCGCGTTAACATTTCTTAATTTTGGCGTAATCTAAGAGGTTCTGTCAATTCAAAGCCCCGAGAGATGCCGGTTATGCCCCTTAGTGTACCCTTCTCGCCGCTATGACTGTCGCCGATAGATTGCACATAGGCGACTGGGCTTAAACACTTTTGCCTTGAACATATAGTTGGGCGGCACATTAATAATCACATAGTCTTCAGAGTCGTGGTACTGCTCAAACAGAGACGGCATCCCTTTCGGCGTACTTTTGCTGTAGGGCAGTGGCTGAAAAATGAGCTCCGTAAACTCTACGGCCGGACACCCGGCATTCTGAGCGACCTGTGCCAAAAAGGCATCCTGCGTCAGCATCTCAAAGAGCGCGACTTTCACCTCTGGGGCCAGTGTGAAGTTGCCGTCAAAGTTCTCAATAATCTTTAGGGGCATGGGCGAAGCCTCATTCGTAGGGGCTGGAGTCTCTCAATGCTTGAAAGACTTCAGGCTACCACGCTACCGTTTAAACACGGATTGCGTAAAGCCGTCTGAAATCAGGCCAGAACGGCACGACGAGATAGCATAGGACTCTAAAACAGACGGACGGAGAACGAAAATGCAGATCGGTTTGATCGGTACTGGACTCATGGGGCTACCGATGGCGACTCGACTCTTGGCTAATCATCATGTCCTGACGGTCTATAACCGAACGCCAGATAAACTGCCTCCACTCCAGGCTGCAGGGGCCAACCTTGCTGCGTCACCTGCAGAGGTGATTACGGCTGCTGACTGCACTATCTTAATGCTGACCGATGCCGCTGCCATTCATGAGCTGATCCTCACAGACGCCGCTCAAGCTGCCTTGCCTGGGCACACCATTCTCCAGATGGGGACAATTGCACCGGCCGAGAGTCAAAACATTCGAGACGCCGTTGTTGAAGCCGGAGGTGATTACCTAGAAGCTCCCGTGCTAGGAAGCATCCCAGAAGCTAAGACCGGCGAGCTAATCGTGATGGTAGGGGCTGAACTGGCACAGTTCCAGCGCTGGCTACCGATCTTGAGCTGTGTGGGGACTCAGCCTCGCCTGATTGGCCCTGTGGGAACAGCTGCTGCCCTTAAGCTAGCTCTTAATCAGCTGATTGGCTCCTTGACCACGGCCTTTGCCCTCAGCCTCAGTTTCACGCAGCACCACGGCGTTGAATCAGAGATGCTGATGGAGATTTTGCGAACGAGTGCTCTATACGCGCCCACGTTCGATAAGAAACTGCCGCGTATGGAAAGTCAAAACTACGACAATCCAAATTTTCCTGCCAAGCATTTATTCAAAGACCTCAACCTGTTCTTGGCGTCATCGGCAGATTTGCAGACAGGGATGGTCGCCGCGGTTCAAGACCTCCTCCAGCAGGCGATGGAGCAGCATGCAGATGATGATTATTCGGCCCTCTTTTCCGTGGTCAATCGTCAGCCTTAAACGTGATCGCCTTCTCGGAGCTTCCCAAAAGCGATAGAACTGCAGCATGACTCGCCAGTCCTGAGTCTTTAAAGCGTTTCGTCTAAGATCGAGATAATCTGACGGGCTAAGTCCTCTGATGGGGGCTTGCGCGTCACAGCCCGCTGCCCAGGAGGGTTCCCCGAAGGAGGACCAGCAGAAAGAGTGGCCAGGTCTCCTTTCTGCTGAGATGTCGTCAAGGTGGGCAACGTCCGTTGACCTGAGGCTGTAGCTACTGATTGTGCAGGAGCGGGAGCCGCCAAATCTGGGTGAATCAGTGGCTGGTGCCATACCTGAGGCTCGATGAATTCATCTTCTACAGCCTTTGTTATGGGTTCATTTATGAGGGTTGGTACACCGCTATCAGCCAAGAAACACTGCAGTAGTGATGGGTGCTGAAGCTGTTCTTGGATTTGCTGCTGCTGCACTGCTGTAAATGTGACGCCAAGGCCCGCCGGTTCATAGTCACTCGTAATTTCAAGTTGCCCAGGCTGTTCAGGGATGATGTGTCTTGGGATGAGTGCGACTGGCCCTTTCTGCAGGCACTGAACAATAAAATTGGCGATGTCAGATTCGAGGGGTTGATTGAGGTGGTAGCTCAAGCAGTAGGGCGTATGGGGACGGCCATGATCGTCGTCCCCATCATTGAAGAGCCAACCAAACAACGTGTGGTCAGGATGAGCTTGATGAATAAAGCCTGCCCGATATCCTGGCGGTGGTGGCTCATAGACATCCCAATGTTTATGAACAATATCTTCAACGAATGCAGACTGCACAGACTCTGGCATCTCAGCGTTGGCGAAGATTTGATAGCCAATCCGAGGGAAGCTGGAGTAGACAATCTGGCCGACGACTAACGACATAGGTTCCTATCAATAACGGTCACCCCCCTACGGGTAGATCCGTGCGGCTAGACTTGAGTTGCCAAAATTTTAAGTTAGTGTTTCCTAACCCCCGCGGAAGCACTGCCTTTATTATGAATCCTTTCGGTCCTGGGCGGTGACTATTCTCTCCTTGACTTTGTTAGAGACTCTGCTGGCCTGGACTATTCCGTACCCTCTAACCAATCTTTAGCGACGTCCTGAATTGTCTGTTTAAGTTCCCCTTCAGGGACGGATGCTTCTGCCTTCGCGAACAAGGTCTTTGCTGTATCCAAATCGCCTTGCGTACTGCGCAGAATCGCTTTATTTGTTAAAGCCATGACGTTATTTCCCTGCCTCGCTAAAATCTCGTCATAGGATGCCTCCTCTTTGTCTTTGCGACCCATGATCGCGTACAGACCGGCTTTCTGAAAGTAGAGATTCATATCATCAGGCTTGAGAGCAATGAGCTGTTCTAGGTAGCCTATCGCTGGTTCATATTGCTCTTGCTCTTGGTGTAGCTCAACAAGCTTTGCCAGTGCCTCCGTATCTTCTGGATTTTCCCTCAGCGCTTTCTCATATTGCGCACCGATTTCAGAACTGCTACCCGCGATCACTGAACTACTATTGGGCAGTAGTTTGCTCAGCCCGAAGAGGAGTCCCCCGACAACTCCGACCGCTGCAACTCCGGCGAGAACTTTGGGCAAAATGCCGGTCTGACGGTTAGAAGTCAGGCCAGGACTTGAAATATTGTTGGCATAGCTGGGTTCTGGTTGGGCATTTGAGAGCGTTTTTTCAAAGCCGCTGCCCAAATTCTTGGGTGTTTGAGCCTGATAGACCTTGCTCAGTTCTGAGACCAGCCACAGAATGGGGACCGAGGCACCTTCTGCTTTGACGACTGAGGTACCACCGGCTGGAATAATCGAGATTGAAGAATAGAAACGACGGTAAATGGTGTTAGCTTCATCTAGGCGAGTGGTGAGCGATCGCAACTTTTGCTCAATTTTGATCAGCTTGGCTGGCCCCGCATCAAGTAGATCGCACTTGGTCAAAATCAGGGCGAAGATATACTGAAGGCCACTCTGAGCGGCTAAGGAAGAAATTGTTTCCACCTGCTTAACGGTATCTTCTAGCTGCGCTAAGTACTGAGGGTCTTGTACCAGAGCGCCTGCGTCAATAAACACGCAGCAGCCGTGGGATTTGAGCAGCATGGACTCAAAGTTAGGATTGTCGAGATGACAAATTTCGCCCGGGATATCGGCCCAGCGAAATTCACAGAGGGTTTTAGCTTTACGGCCCTCATGTGCCTTGGCTGTGAAGGTAAAGTCTGTCACCTTCATGGTGGCGGGTGGATATTGGCCTGTTTGGGCCATGTAACCCAACAGCTTTTCAAGGGTCGTCTGGGCCTGATCGTTAGCCCCTTCAAACCAAATATCTTTTGATTCCACCTGCCGCCCGGACTGTAGTTCGGCGTAGCTACCAGCCAAGAAAACGGTTTTACCGACTCCCCGGTGACCAATACTGAGCAAATTAAAGGTAGGGGGTGTATTTTTAGCCATTGGGTTGTTCCTAGAGGGCGTGCTGCTGCAGATCATCTATCGACACATATTCTAAGGCACTGGCATGAGTTGCCGTCAACACCACAGGCGGGGCGACGCCTGCAACCATCGCTTCTTGCCAGCGAGAGGCACACAGACACCAGCAATCTCCAGGCTTTAGCCCTGGAAAATAAGAAGATGGTGTGCTGAGATCATTGCCTTTTGCCTTTGTAAAGGCGAGAAAGTCATCTGTCATCTGAGCACAGACGACATGGGCCCCAAAGTCACCGCCCCCCGTGCGGCAAAGCCCGTCACGATAAAAACCAGTCATTGGAGACGTGCAGCAGCTTTCAAGTTTACTGCCCAACACATTCATCGCATCTGACATTTAATCGCGCTCCATTCTTGTTTTACTTTACAAGAAGTCTATCCCTCTTTGATCTCCGCGAAGGCCCAGTCTAACCAAGGCAGCAGAGCTTGAATGTCGGCAGCCTCGACAGTTGCCCCACCCCAAATGCGGAGTCCGGGTGGGGCATCTCGATAGGAGGCGATGTCGTAGGCGACGCCTTCGGTATCTAGGAGTGCTGCCATCTGTTTGGCTTTTTGGGCCTGCTCCTCTGCAGGTAGAGCGGTGTACCAAGGATCTACAATTTTTAAGCAGATTGAGGTGTTGGAGCGGGTGGCGGGTTCGACGGCCAGGAAATCTGCCCAAGGGGTTTGGTTAACCCAGGTTGCGATCGCATCTAAATTCGCTTCTGATCTTTTGATCAAAGCGGTCAGCCCACCCAAGCTCTCAGCCCATTTCAAACCATCTAGAGCATCCTCAACACAAATCATCGACGGTGTATTGATGGTCGCCCCTTCAAAAATCCCCTTAATCAGCTTGCCGCCCTTGGTGAGCCGGAAAATCTTGGGCAGCGGCCAAGCGGGCGTATAGCTTTCTAGACGTTCGACGGCGCGAGGGCTCAACACTAGCATTCCATGAGCCGCTTCGCCCCCCATCACTTTTTGCCAGGACCAGGTGACCACATCAAGCTTGGACCAGGGCATCTGCATGGCAAAGGTGGCAGAGGTGGCGTCAGCAATGGTTAACCCTTGGCGATTGTCAGGGATCCAGTCGCCGTTAGGAACTTTGACGCCGGAAGTCGTGCCGTTCCAGGTGAAAACAACGTCGCGATCGCAATCCACCTGCGATAAATCAGGTAAATGTCCATAGTCAGCTTCCATTGCCCGACAATCTGACAGCTTGAGCTGCTTTTGTACATCAGTAACCCAGCCCTTACCAAAGCTTTCCCAGGCCAAGATATCCAAACCTCGCTCACCTAGGAGTGACCACATCGCTAGTTCCACAGCACCGGTATCGGAGGCAGGGACGATGCCACAAAGGTAATCATCGGGGATGCCTAAAATCTTTTTGGTGCCGTCGATGACTTCTTTGATACGGGCTTTCCCTGGCTTGGAGCGGTGAGACCGGCCCACCAGCGCATTACCGAGAGACTGCACGGACCAGCCGGGGTGCTTAGAGCAAGGACCAGAAGAGAAGTTAGGAGATTGCGGGCGTTGGGCAGGTTTATTACTCATGCAGGATGATGACTTTAAAAGATATCCATCTAAGATACCAATACTTTTCACCAATCTTGGTGTTGAGACACACCCATCCAGCGCAAACCATCAAAAAACGGTTGCAACTTCACATTCAAGTCCTGGCAGTAGAGGCGAAGTCAATCTATCTTCTTGCAGCAGCGTGGCTACTTTCTGGAGCTGCATCTCTCGCCGCCGGTACACTTCAATATTGTTCAGCCGCCAGTTAACCACCCAATACTCCTGCACCCCATGGAGTGAGTACAGCTTCAGCTTGACCTCACGATCTCTTTGCTCATTTACTTCACCCGCAGCAAGAATCTCTACAATCAGCTCTGGCGCAACAACAAAATGGCCCGCATTGTCCATTCCTTTTTCTAGGCAATCGTGACTGGCCCACACCACATCTGGGATCACGGCATCCATTTCAGTGAAGATAACTCCTGGCGCTTCACATGCCTCACCGAGTCCAGTTCTGCGAGACCAGTTTGCTAACTCAACGTGAATATTTCCACCGGCCCTTTGGTGACGAAAGTGAGGGGCGCGGGTCACAATTAATGCTCCATCAATGATTTCGTAACGCTTCCAGCCCCCATCATCAGGCATCGCGCCCAAATCTCGCACTGTCCAGCGAATCGAGTTGGTAACCATATCATTCAGCCGTACGCTTACCTGCTATTCTACCGAACTCGGTTCAAGTGCTCCACAGGAGGCAAAGGAGAGGGCATCAACCCACGTCTTGTGGCTTGGAACCCCACAGGAAAGGCTGCTGTTTCACCTGATCAATGAGCCAGCGGATCAGACCATTACTAACGGCTGCAATCGGACCCACCATGATCAAAGACTTCACCTCAGATCGTGAGATCTTGACGTTGCCGCCAGAAACCAGCATCGCCGTAGACTTCGTGATATCTCGCAGCGTCCCGTAGGCGAACACCAAAGGCAAGATGCAGAACAACCGAATCGGAATCGCAGATCGAGGTACTGACAGCAGATATTCTGCCGCCTTGTCCAAGTCCTTCCAAGCGAGTTCTACCAAGGACTTAATCGCCGCGTGATTCTGGTGAAGATGATCAGGACTGAGTAGCAGCTCTTGACTGCTGCCGTGGGCCTCTAGAGACTGCTGGGGCACATAGATAGAGTTCTCATGTTCAGCATCCCAGGCAATGTCTTTCAAGATGTTGACCGTTTGTAGACCTTCACCAAAGGCCGCGCAGGTTTGCCGCAGTACGTGATAGATCTCAAAATCGACGCTGGGGGAATGCTCGTACCAAAGGTCCGTGAGCAAATAGCCGACCACGCCCGCCACGTAATAGCAGTACTCTTGATATTCCTCTAAGGTCTTGATCCGAATCCCCTGAGGATAGCGATGGACAAATTTCTGCATTCCCTGCACCATCTCGGTGACCCAGTGACGGAGGGTTTGCTGGGATTGCTCTGTCAAACTGCGGTAGAGGGCAAAGACTAAATCAGTGTGCTCCACTAACAATAGATGAGCTGCTTCCCCCTCTAAATGCTCAATGGATTGTGGGAAGGCGTTGGCAACGCTGGGATCCTCAAAGCAGTTGAGGAAACAGTCAAGGAGACGAATTTTGGTCTCAACTGTGGCAACCGGGTCGTCTTCAATGGTGTCGGCAATGCGGCAAAGTAGGTAGCCACAAAGAACAGAGCGCCCGAGATTGCCGGGTAAGAATCGGATGCTGATTGCAAAGGTGCGGGACACCTGAGGCAAAATTTCTTGGCAAAACTTCTCGACCTGCTTCTGATCGATCGATAATTCCTGTGCTATCTGTAACATAACCGTTCACTCCCGCTTTAAACCAAAATTAAAATAATCACACCCAACCACAACGGTTAATGAAATATACCTTGAGTACAGTCCATCTCGTTCATTCTCAGATCAGAATGAATGCTCGTCGGTATTTATTACTATATCCAGGGAAGATAGCACAGGTCCGTCCACGTCTGCTGACTTTAGCCTGCCTTGGGGCTGTCTCTGCCGCTGGCACTCGTAACCATGCGAGGGGTCTTAGTGCATGACGATGCAATCCAGGTTTTTAGTTCCGCAAGGGGCTGAGTATCAGGCAGTCTGCAGGGGACTACGAGGGGCTGTGCTTTGTCCAGAGCCGGTTGCGCTCCCGGTGGGGCCGGGGCCGGTAGCGGCTTTTTTGCAGGACTGGTGCAGGACTGATCCGTGGGCTTCTTCTCCGGGGGCGGCCGTCCTAATGATGGGGCTCTGCGGTAGTCTCCGTTCTGATCTGGGGGTGGGTGCTCCCGTAATTTATCAAGCCTGTCTAGATGGTCGGGCAACGGATGTACGCCGATTGCCTTGCGATCATCTCTGGACGATGCGTTTGAAAGATGGCCTAGTCGCTACGGAAGGGGTGGCTTTGACTTGCGATCGCATCATCCATCAGTCCCAGGAAAAACAGGCTTTAGCCGACCACTATCGGGCCGATGTTGTCGATATGGAAGGCTTTGCTGCCTTAGACGTGCTGCAGCAGCATAATATTCCCGTCGCCATGCTGCGAGTGGTCAGCGACGACCTCCATCATGACTTGCCCGACCTTTCCTCTGCCATCAGTCCCGAAGGGAAGCTCCAACCCTTGCCGATGGCCGTTGGCATGCTCCGTCAACCGGCAGGGGCAATCCGACTGATTCGCGGATCCTTGAAAGGACTGCAGGTGCTGGAGCAGCTCACGCGCGATCTGGCTAAAGCTTTAGCAGCGAGCGAGCCATAAAAAACGTACAGATCGTTTTTGCATCGATAGATTCACCGCTCCGAATGGCCGTTTCCAGTTCGTCCGCCGTCATCAAGACGGTCTCAATATCCTCATCTTCATCTTGGGCGGGTGGCGTCTCTAACCGCTCTAGATCCTGCGCCAAGTAGGCATAGATAATCTCATCAGAATAGCCCGGTGCCAGCGGGAACTCCGCCAGTGGCTGCCAGCGGTGGGCCTTATACCCCGTTTCCTCCTGAATCTCGCGCTGGATTGTCACAAAGGGTTCTTCCTCGATCTCCACGGTACCCGCCGGGAATTCTAGCAAGCGGCCCTGCAGGGCAAAACGATACTGTTTCACCAAGACAAACCTGCCGTCTTCTAGCACCGGCACCGCCATCGCTCCCCCCGGATGTCGAACACAGGCCCAATCTCCCGTTGAGCCATTGGGAAGCCTCAAATGATTAATCTCAAACGAAAACTTGCGGGCATTGCAAAAAAGCTTTTGCTGCAGAATTTCTGGTGGTTCAAGAGAAAGGGACATAGGCGTGAAGAGATTGAAAAGGGCAACAGTGGTCATGTCTTTGGCCCTGGCCTGCAGAGCTAGCAGTCCGAAGCGTCAAAGTCTTTCAGACAGAAAAATTTGGAGGGCGTATATGTCAGGGCGAGGAACCGTTCAAGTTGCCTCCAGACGTGGAGGCAAACGTTCGACGCCTGTACAGTCTATCGCTTGCCTGAGCTGTGCAATGGTCCAAGATTGCCTTTGGGTAAGCCCGGGGTTTGGCAGACCCTCTTCTTCGGCAGCCTGCGTTCCTAGGATGGGGTGAACCCAGGTCGGCAAAATTTCAGCGAGCGGAACGAGAACAAAGGCCCGCTCATGCAGTCTCGGGTGTGGCAGAGTCAGTGCAGGGGTCTCCATGACAACCTGGTCATAGAGCAGTAGGTCAAGATCCAATGTGCGGGGGCCCCAGTGTTGCTGGCGCACACGCCCGAACTGTAGCTCAATGTCGAGCAATCTCTGTAAAATCTGTGATGGTGGATGATGGGTCTGGAGCAGCAGGCAGCCATTGATATAGCTGGGCTGTGGTGGCCCCACCGCTTGAGTTCTATACCAGTGAGACTGGTTGGTTAGCCGAAATCCTGGGCTTGCACCGATTTGCTGGACGGCAGCCTGCAAAGTTTCTAGAGAATTGCCGAGATTGCTGCCCAGAGCAATGGCGGCTGTTGCCTGATTCAAGAATTCGCTCCACAGAAATATATACTGTACAGATAGGCTGCTATGCTGAGAGGCCGAGACACTGCTTTATGAATAGATTCCTTGAGTTGATATGTCTCTAAGTTCACCTCAGGCTCTTTGCCTGTCTCCAGCTTCCTCGAAAAGTTCAACTTAGAGATCCGTGGAGTTACAGCAACTATTTAAATCCCCTCATCCTGTGATTGGGGTAATCCATCTACTTCCGTTACCCACGTCATCACGCTGGGGCGGGAACCTTAAGCCCGTCATCGATCGGGCTGAGCAAGAAGCGGCTGCTCTAGCGGCTGGTGGCGTTGATGGGCTGATTATCGAAAATTTCTTTGATGCGCCATTCCCCAAGGATCGGGTTGATCCCGCCGTGGTGAGTGCCATGAGCCTAGTGGTGCAGCGGGTCATGAATCTGGTTACCTTGCCCATTGGCCTCAACGTCTTGCGGAACGATGCCTGTAGTGCAATGGCGATCGCAACCTGTGTGGGTGCTCAGTTTATTCGTGTCAACGTGCTCACGGGGGTGATGGCAACGGATCAGGGGCTCATTGAAGGGCAAGCCCATCGGCTACTCCGCTATCGCCGGGAGTTAGGAAGCGACGTCAAGATTTTTGCAGACGTGTTGGTGAAGCATGCCCGCCCCTTGGGGACTCCCAACCTAACGACGGCAGTGCGGGAAACCATCGAGCGGGGGTTAGCGGACGGTGTGATTCTGTCTGGCTGGGCTACCGGTAGCCCACCTAACCTGAGCGATTTAGAGCTGGCGATGGCTGCCGCCCAAGGGGTGCCGGTTTTGATCGGCAGCGGTGCCGATTGGGAAAATATCCCCGAGCTCATTCAGGCCGCGAACGGCGTGATTATCTCCAGCTCTTTGAAGCGTCACGGTCAGATTGACCAGCCCGTCGATCCCATTCGCGTCAGCCGTTTCGTTGAATCAATGCGACGTAGTCTGGCGACCCAAGAATCCAGTCAGGCTAAATCATCGGTCATGCTAGGGACCGACTGACCCTCACTGTAGCCTGTGATTTCTATCACGATGCAGCCTGATGCAGCACACAGGATGGGTCGCCTGAGGTCACTGCTTGATCGTCTTAAATCTCTGAAGATGGTGACACCACTGGATGAGGAGAGAAGAGATGGTGTTCCCCAAAATTAAGGCTTTTGCCGCTAGTCACCGCCAAGCATTAACCATTGGGACAATCTTTATGCTGAGTATTGTGAGGTTGACGCCCCCCGCTGCCCTCGCAGAGACTCTGGTTCCTGAAGCAAACCAGAGTCTGGAGACCCAAACCTACCTGTATGGCGAGTCGGCCCAGGCGAACCAAGTCGGAAAAGGCTATGTCGTTTTTCAGCGACAGGGGCACAGCGTTGTGGGGGCCTTCCACTACCCGCAGTCCGAATTTAGCTGTTTTACAGGCAAAATGATCAACAAGCGGCTTCAGGTTGTAACCCTTGCCTTGGGAGAAGAAGCGCCCTCATCGGTGAATGTGCCTCTATCTCAACTCCATGCTGTTGGAACTATAGGAAGCAGTGAGAAAAATAGCCTCAAGACTTGCCAGCGGTCGGCTTCAGAATTCCAGCCGCGGAGCGTTGTCCAAGTGCCTGCTCAATAGCGTGGTTCAAAGGCAAGAACTGGTGGGGAAAATTTTATCCAGTTGAGTCATGATCACATCGAAGCGAAAGCTGCCTGCTAACTGGCGCAGCGCCTGGCTCAACGCTTGCTGCCCAGAGGGAAGGTTGGCAATCAGCTGCAGCGTTCGTTCTTTGTCCTGCACGACGGTTGTTTAGATCTTTGTTGACTTGGGCTGTCAGGTGTACTGTGCCCTGAGCGGTAAACTTGAGGGCATTCCCGAGCAAATTCATCAAGATCTGGCGGAGTTTACTGGTGTCAGTCCTGATATAGCGCGGTAAATCGGGAGCATTTTCAAATTGGAGGTCTAGTTATCGATGGGGGAGGGCATCCCGTGAGTTCAAGCGACTAGACATATCAAGACCCTGCTAATGGATGGCCAATGCTCAGGAGCATTATGATCAGAGTTGAACAATTTCCGTCGATGCTTAAGCCACTCACTGCTGACATTATTGTTCTATCTCTTCAAAAGAGTGAAAAACAAAGGTAAGCCAGAACAGTTGCTCTGTTAAACAGCGTTTGAAGCATCAGCTGCTCACTTCTTATTTAGCTAGTCTCAAATAGTAATACCGATTTTACCTTTCAATCTCATTTTAGAATGCCCAATTTGAACAAAATCTTGCCAATTAACGCCAAAAATGAATGAAATAAGTCCTTTCGTAAACTTGTCCCAGGCTACAGCTGTTTGACTGAACTTGTGACAGGGGCCAGTCAGAGGAGGTTCAATCTGCATCACCAGACTCAAGTTGCATAAGAGAGCGATAGCGATGAAGGAGGCAGTTGCCCTCGTTCAGTGGAGCAGGTGCGCGCTGGCGCTCCTCGCGCTTCTATTGGGTTTGCCGCCTGTATACATGGCAGTTTTTACACCTTATTCCGTCTCCTCTCCTTTGTTTCAGGGCCGGTCACTTCCGCCTGGGAATGCCTATGACCTTTACGTTGCCAACTGGGGCTACCATACCTCCATCATTCTGCAGCAGCCTCAGGGCTGGCGTCTCGGTCCTTCGAACGCCGTAGACGCACCGTTTGTAGAGTATAGCTGGGGCGATCGCAACTTCTACATGAACGCAGATTTTTCTCCATCGGCCATCTTCGCTACCGTTTTCTTACCCACTCAATCGGTGCTGCATCTAAGAAACTGGTCGCAGGCTCCTACCTCCGATGACGGGATGCGCCATCTTTACCATCGACAAATCAACGCCCAGCAGCTCAGCACTCTAATCGGTAGCCTGGAGACTAGCTTCAAAGGGGCCGAACCCCAGCGCCCGGAAGCTTTGCCACCTGTTGCACGTTTTCGAGGCCGCTTTTACCCTGCGCGTGAGTTTTATATTTTTTGGTCTGCCTGCAATGCCTGGACCGTCAATCATCTAGCGGCAGCAGATTTAGCAAGGCCCGGATGGTCCGTTTTAGCGGCAGAGCAAGTGGCACCAAAACTGCGGCATTTTCAGGCTCTATCCCGCAGTCACTAACATAGGAAAGGAAACTAGGGAGCAAAATGGCATATATCCGAGGTCTATCGTTCAGCGTTTTAGTGAGCCTGAGTTTAGTCAGCTGCCACAATACTGCAGCTTCGGGTTCAGACCCTGTGCCTGTTGCTTCATCGGGTGACCTGTCTGAAGAAAGAGTGGAGCCTGTTGAGCCAATTCAAATTCAAGTGGGTGACCTGCCGCAGCCCTATGCCTCTCGCTCCGCCAGCCAGCGGCCTCAAGTGATTCCGCGCCCTGCTGATGCCAAGTTGCAGGTGCCGCCAGGGTTCACTGCCGAAATTTTCGCTCAGGGACTGTCCCGTCCTCGCTGGCTGACAGTGGCTGAGAATGGAGATGTGTTTCTGGCTGAATCCTACGACAATCGAATCCGATTGCTGCGAGATACCGATGCAGACGGGCAAGCCGACGAGAATACTGTGTTTGCCGAGAATCTCAATCAGCCATTAGGGATGGGAATTTCTCCCGATCAAAAGTGGTTTTATGTGGCGAATACCGATGCGGTGGTACGGTTTCCCTATCAGCTTGGGCAAACGCAGCTTCAGGGGAAACCGCAGCAAATCACCGAACTACCGGGAAACGGATACCGTCAGCACTGGACTCGCAATCTGACGTTTAGTCCCGATGGCCAGCAGCTCTTTGTTAGTGTTGGGTCGCGTGGTAATGCAGAGGTCGAACCGTTACCTCGCGCCTCTATTCAGGTGATGGACCTGGAAGGGAACAATCGTCAAACCTATGCCTCGGGCCTTCGCAATCCGGTGGGGTTAGGCTTTAACCCAGTGACGCAGGCGCTATTTACGACCGTTAATGAACGCGATGGCCTCGGTGACGATTTGGTACCTGACTATCTGACGGCGGTGCAGCCCGGTGCATTCTATGGGTGGCCCTACAGCTATCTAGGATCTAATCCCGATCCGCGTTTGCCGAGATCGCCTGAGCTAGAGAATAGGGCGCGCGTTCCAGATGTTTTGTTTCAGTCTCATTCTGCGGCTTTGGGGCTGGCTTTTTATACGGGGCAGCAGTTCCCCGAGCCGTACCGAAATGATGCTTTTGTGGCCTTTCGTGGCTCTTGGAATCGCTCACAGGGGACGGGCTATAAGATTGTTCGGGTGCCCTTTGATGATCAAGGCAAACCGAAAGGGTATTACGAAGATTTTGTGACCGGGTGGCTGGTTGATCCGCAAGTGCCCAGCGTTTGGGGACGGCCTGTGGGAGTTGCGATCGCAACTGATGGTAGCCTTTTGATCACAGACGAACCTGGGGGCATCATCTGGCGGATTAGCTATCAAACGCCTTCATAGACTGCCGCATTAATCGCGACCAGAGTTGAAATTATCTTAATATCTGCAGAAAGGGACAATAACTGTGGGATCATGTCGGTTGAAAACGCTTGATTTCTCACGTATTCGGTTCTTCCACAGAAGCTGATTGCGTAACAGCCCTCGCAGTTGTTCTGCGGTATATCTTTCCCTGGAAACCGACCGGTCAGAAACGAGTGCAGCGACTTTCAACTCCAAGATCCCAAGCATATCCCCTTGGGTACTTCCTTTGAACATTGAGCAGGTATCGGAGCCTGGATATGACTGAGCCTAACAACACGCCCAACGATCCTTCAGATCAGGAGTCCCTTGACGATGTTTTGAGAGGCCTGACTGCAGAGGGTTCTGAAGAGGAACAGTCTTTAGACGATATCCTCGCTAGTCTTTCAGAAGATGAGCCAGACGAATTATCGGTACCAGAGACGTTAGACACCGATGATCTGCTCGCCTCAACCGTCAACGATTCCATCGAGCCTACCTTAGTAGAGCCAGCCCTTCCCGCGCCCAGTCCATTAGAACCTGAGCCATCTGCCCCTGACGCCACACCCATCCGCATGGAGAATATCTCTGCAGAGTCAGAGCAATGGGTGGATGAGGCTTCGGCTGAGTCGATCCTCTCAGATATTGGCGAGCCAGCCTCGCCCGTTGTCTCTCAGTCTCCCGACGAACCTGCACTGCCAATTGACCCACCTGGTGAGGTCCTGGAATCAGTTGTCACGGACAATGCAGACTCTATCGCCGATTCCGCCATCTCTAGCCAGAGCGAGCAGCCCTTGAGTACAGACTCGCAAGCCATCGAAGCAACGGTCGGTGCTGATGCGCTAGATCCGCCGCTCGCATCTGCCCTTCCCGAGCCAGAGGAATCAATCTCGTTCGAGATCGCCGACTCGAGTGCCTCCAGCGCAGATGCACAGCCAGCATCCCCCTTTGATCCGCTTCCTTCGCAGTCTATTACCGATGTCGAGTCGCCGTTTGCTGCGCCAGTAGATGACACGCTTGCCGCCTTCACAGATAGTCCAGAATCTGCGACAGCGTCGTCAGCCGCTGACTCGATCCCAGAATCGATCGCTGAGCCAGAACCTCAGCCCGATTCTTCTACGCTTCCCTCAATGGAAGCAGCTGCATCTTTTGAAGCGATAGGTGGTGGTACCGAGGCTCCTTCCCCCTTCGAGCCTCCCGTTACCGCTTCCCCAGCAGCATCAGAGCCACCCTTCAGTGCACCTAAGAGCGACGTTGTTGAACCTGCCTTTACTAGTTTCACTGATACTGTCGCTGGCGATTCTCCCGCCGAGGCTCAGTCTCTAGAGCAGCCGCTGGAGGAACCTCCGCAAGAAGAGGTCGAAAGCGCTGAAGCTTCTCAGCCACAGGCCACTGAACAGCCGTGGGGACAGGCGTCAGAGTCCGATTTGCCAGCACCGACTGCTTTCGACAGCGAACCAAGCCCGACCCCCTTAGATGCTGCGGCAGAGCCTGAACCCGCCATGCCTGCTGCGGCCTTTAGTCAGCCAGAGGATCCTGTGGAGGAACCTGCAGCCCGCGAACCTTTAGAGCTGACCGATTCAGACCCTGATTTTTCTGGACCAGAATTACCCAGCCTGCCTCCCCTAGCTCAGCCTACGTTCTCTGAGCCAGCGGTGAGCCTGAGTCAAGCCTCCATTGATACGCCTGCTGCCGTTAGCTCTCAAGCAGATGCACACCCGCCCGTAACGCTTAAAACGTTATTAGAGCGTCCTCGCCATCGTTGGTTGGTCCCCTTTGGATTCATTATGATTTTGGTCCTTTTTGGGGCAATTATTTTTGGGGCACTGCGCGGTAATCAAGAGTCTGACCCGGCTCCAGAAACGCAGGAGCAGTCCTTTGTCCCTGGCTACGATGAGCGCTGATGAGCGCGACCTGAACCCTCTGCTCGAAACCCAAGCGTTGGTTATCTGCCCGAGCGCAAAGCGTTTACAATCAGAGTGGTCCCCTCCAACCTATGCTGTGGGGTCGATGCTCCAGTAAGTACATTGCTAAATTCATGACTGTTGCACACTTCAAATCTAAGGGACTAAAGCGCTCTAGTCCCCGACCGGCAAAGGCGCTCTGTAGTGACTGTGGCCTTTGCGATACCTATTACATCCACTATGTCAAAGAAGCCTGTGCCTTCCTCAATCAGCAGGTGGCTGAGCTTGAGCAGCAGGCCCACGGTCAAAGTCGTGATTTAGACAGCGAAGACGATTGGTACTTTGGGGTTCACCAACAGATGCTGACGGCCCGCAAAAAAGATCCGATTCCAGGCGCCCAATGGACCGGCATCGTCAGCACCATCGGCATTGAAATGCTCAACCGAGGATTAGTGGAAGGCGTGGTCTGCGTTCAAAACACGCCAGAAGATCGTTTCCAGCCCATGCCGGTGATTGCCCGGACGCCGGAGGATATTTTGGCTGCTCGGGTGAATAAACCGACCCTGTCTCCCAACCTGTCGATTTTGGAGCAGATTGAACAGTCGGGTCTCAAGCGCTTGCTAGTGATTGGCGTCGGCTGTCAAATTCAGGCGCTGCGCAGCGTTCAGGACAAACTTGGCTTAGAAAAACTCTACGTTTTGGGCACTCCCTGCGTTGACAACGTGCCTCGGGACGGTTTGCAGAAATTTCTTGAAACCACCAGTAAGTCCCCTGAGACCGTGGTGTCCTACGAGTTCATGCAGGATTTTCGGGTCCACTTCAAGCATGAAGATGGTTCAGAAGAGCAGGTGCCTTTCTTTGGCCTGAAGACTGACAAGCTGAAGAATATTTTTGCCCCCTCCTGTATGAGCTGCTTTGACTACGTTAATTCTCTGGCCGATTTAGTCGTGGGCTATATGGGTTCCCCCTATGGCTGGCAGTGGGTGGTGGTGCGTAACGAAACAGGGCAAGAGATGCTAGATCTGGTTATGGATCAGCTCAAGACACAGCCGGTGATGTCGGAGGGCGATCGCAAAAGCGCCGTCCAGAACAGCATCCCCGCCTACGATAAAGGTGTGACTTTGCCAATGTGGGCCGCAAAATTAATGGGCGTTGTGATTGATAGGATTGGTCCCCGAGGCCTAGAGTACGCCCGCTTTTCCATTGACTCTCACTTCACCCGGAATTACCTGTACGTGAAGCGTAACTATCCCGAAAAGCTGGAGGGCCATGTGCCAGCATATGCCCAGAAAATTGTGGAGCAGTACACCCTACCGGATTAACAGATGAGCAGAATGCTAGAGGGTGGCAATGCCTCGGCGGGATTCAGAGGTTTAGGCATCTCTTTTCGATTGGTGGGCTGGGCTAGCTTCTGGATCAAGCTAGTTCTCGCCATCATCTCGGGCGTCACGATTCTGTTTGCCTTTCCGTTTGCCTTTTTTCGTCAGAATCTAACGCCCAATGTTCCCAACGTTCCGGGTAGTCAGGTCGCTGCCTCTAGCCCGTCCGGTGGCTTGGGGCTGCTGATCATTGCCATTGGGATCGTTTTCCTGAGCGTGAGCGTGTTCTGGAGCTTTAGGTTTACGCGCTTCTCTCGGCGATTTTTAATCCCGGGTGCGAATCCGCCGACGAAGGCAGAAACGTTGCGCATGGTGAAGCTGGCGCTGGTCACTGATGTGTTTGGCATGCTGATGGCGGTCATTGGGGGAGAGTGGATTGTGGGCGTCATTATTGGTAAGGCGATTTCTCAAGGCGTGGTCTTTGCGGGCCTGACTCGCATTGTTGAACCGATTGAGCTGTTGGTGGTGCAGGCCTGCATCAATACAATGGCAGGGCAGTTCGCGGGCATTGCTTCAAGTCTGTGGCTGCTGCAGCGCACGACTCAAATTCGTCCCTCTAAATAGAGCTATGGCTGAGTTACCTCCTCTCACAACTGAAACACTATGGGCCATCATCCACGGCGATATTCCTGACGACACCGTCAATCAACTGGTGTGGGAGGGGCTAGGGTATCGAAAAGACCCTGACACGGGCAAATGGGATATTTCTGCTGTGGAGCCGGACTGGGTTGAGGCTTATCCAGAACCGCCCAATTTTATTGATAGCCGTCCGGCCACCGTTAAGCTAACGCGATCCATTCCAAAAGAGAATAAGCAGCTCCTGAAGGAACAGCTTGGATTTGAGGGCTATAAGGTTGGGGAACTGACGCCAACAAAGACGAGACGAGCGACGGCTGTAAATTGGCTGTTGAGTTATCTGCGCCAAATTGAGTAGCGGGTCTGCGTCTACACAACGATAAATCTTGGGTCGTTGAGTAAGGCTGCCAACAGATTCTGAACCCTTACGGCAGTGATGGGAGCGAGTAAAACACCGTTGCGATAATGTGCTGTTGCCAGGACGACATTCGGGTGGCTGGCTAAGGTCTCAATAACAGGGGCGGGTCTACCGTCAGGTCGGGGACGGAGGCCGGACCAGGTTTGTAGAATTTCAGCTGTTGCTAATGTCGGATCAAGTGCGATCGCATCTCCTAAAACCTGCTCCAACAAAGCCGGATTTGCCTGGGGACTCTCCAAAGAATCTTCTTCAGGGAACTCCACCGTCGCCCCCACCCAAAGTTCCTGAGCATTAAGGGGCACAAGGTGCACGTCTCCTCCATTCACCACCGGATAGGGATAGGCGAACGGATCGGGGCGCTTCAGTCTTAAGGCCTGTCCCAATACTGGCTGTAGTGTCAGCGACGGCTGTAGTTGAGCTGTAAGCAATTGTGAGTCTAATCCTGCCGTGATTACAACCGCATCCACCGGAGTCACATCTGTTTCTGTGACAACATAGGTAACTCGTTGATCAGACCCACAGCGAAAATCTTGTATGGGCGTCTGCCAAATAAACTGGACGCCTTGGAGTTGGGCCGCTTTAATGAGAGCCTGCGCGCAGATCACCGGATCCACCTGTCGATCCTGGGGAGAGTAGATGGCCCCCACTGCCGCATTTTTTGCCTGTCGAGCCTCCGATAGGTCGGGGTATCGCTTTAGTAGCTGAGCGCGATTCAAAATTTCTAACGTGAATCCCTGACGCTGGCGCATGGCCTGGGTCTTTTGCCAATAGACCAGATCCTGTGGATTAAAGCAAAGCTGGACAATGCCCCCACGGTTATAGGGAATAGCAATGTTGGTTAGGGCTTCTAGTTGGGGAATGATGGATTCATAGCACTGCAGACTTTCTAAGCAAAGCCGGACATGCTTGCCCTTTAGGCGCGTGCGGACTACCGCCATTAAAACGCCTAAGGCGGCTCCTGTCGCCTCCCATTTATCAGGCGTACGGCGGTCCCAGACGGTAATTTCCCAGTCTGTCTTTTGGCTGAGGGTGTAGGCGATCGCAGCGCCTACAATCCCGCATCCGACGATGGCAATCTTCATATTGGGTTCCAGTATTGAAACTTAATAACCTAACGCCCCTCCGTGAAAAACTTTGTGCTAGCATATGACTGCTTCGAAGAGGTAGCCACCCGCTCAGCCGCTATCGTCTTCAACAAGTAATAAGCATTAGGACTCGCAAAATCTGAATATGACAAATAATACGATCACCCGTCCGGTATTGCATCCGATGGGTAAGCTGCAGCGTCAGGTGCAGTCATTGGTAGATTCGGGCAAGTTACAGCCCGGTGACGCGATCTGGAAAGTCGGTTTTCTGTTTCGAGACAACTGGACGCACTGGAAGGAAGAGCTGCTGGACTTTGAATTCTCCATGCAGGATCCGATCCAAAGCTTCCTGGATGTCGAAGACTGGGATGAAGACTAGGGTTGTACTCTCCCCCCACCTGTGAAAAAACGCGTTACTCTAACTTTCCCGCGACGGACGGTGCAGATGCCCGTCACTTACCGGCTCGCTAAAGACTTCAACATCGCAGCCAATATTATTCGTGCCCAGGTCGCCCCGAACCAAGTGGGTAAGCTGGTGCTGGAGTTAGCGGGAGATATCGATCAGTTAGATGCTGCTATTGACTGGATGCAGGCGCAGCATATTGATGTCTCCTTTGCGAGTCGAGAGATTGTCATTGATGAAGACTGCTGTGTTGACTGTGGTCTCTGTACAGGGGTGTGCCCGACCGAAGCCCTGACGCTTGAGCCTGAAACTTTTCGGCTAAATTTTCGACGATCGCGCTGTATTGTCTGTGAGCAATGTGTACCTACTTGCCCTGTTCAGGCAATTTCAACGAATTTTTAGGCGTTTAAAGACTTCTACCGCCGCCAAAACTCCTATATTCACCAGATAAATAAAAATAACTTTGAAGTCCTAGACGTACTTTAGGCATCAAGGTTTAATAAGGCTGGGGGAGCAATGCAAAATCCTGTTTGTACGGGGGCGGCTGCCTCGATCGTTGTATAGAAATCGCTATTGATGTATACCCGTACCGTGCGGCTGCGTGATACCGATGCCGCGGGGGTGTCCTATTTCACCTCAATCTTAGAAAGCTGTCATGAAGCCTATGAAGATTCTTTGGCGGCCACCGGTATCGATATGCGCTCTTTTTTCAGTAATCCTGAAACGGCCATCCCGATTGTTCACGCCCACGTAGATTTTCTTAAGCCTACGTTTTGTGGTGATCAGCAGGTGATTCGGTTCACGGTCAATTCTTTGTCTGAGACAGAGTTTGAGGTACATTACGAGATTGTCTCGACGCATAAGTCAGAGGCACTCATCGGGAAGGCGATGACGCGTCATGTTTGTATTAATCCGATTAGTCGCGATCGCAAACCCCTTCCTGAAGACATCGCGGCTTGGCTACGACGCTGGAGCATTGCCTGAGGCACCCTTTCCCTTCTTTAAATATGTGATCATAGAACTATTGGAGTTCCCTCGACGTCCATTAGCTAAGCGGTGTAGAGAGGAATTGCCTATGACCCTCATTGATCTGCGTGAGTTATTGGCAATCTAGCAACTGTTGAATGTATGGGTGACACTATCAGCTCCACCGTTTTCGCTTTGACTCATTATGGCTTCTGGTTAACCTGCGGCAGCACAGGTGTCCTGTTGGCTTTACTGATGCGTTCTCGTCGTCGTGACCAGCAACAGTCAGAAGAGCAGGTTCGCCAAGTTACACAGCTTAAGACTGCTCAGCAGCAAGCTAAGCGACTCCAGGAACAGTTGAGTGCAGCCACGGGCCTCAACCAAGACCTACAGGTGTCTGTCGATCAGGGACAAGCAAGAACTGCAGATCTAGAACATCAGGCTGCAGCCCTGACTCAGGCGCAGCAAACTTGGGCGCGGGAACAAGCCTCCCAAGCCTCTCGTATTCAGATGCTAGAGGCGCAAGAGCAAACGCTCGTCCAAGAACAGGAGCAGCTTCACACCCGTCTGCAGCAAGCGCAGGAGAATGTGACGGGGCTTGAACAGGAACGTCTGACTTTTTCCGAGGCTAAAAATCAGATAGGAATAGACTTGAGGCAGTCTCAAAATAAGATTCGAACCCTGCAAAACCAACTCCAATCTTTGCAGGCTGAGCAGCAGGCACAGCAGCCCCAGCGCAGAATACTAGAGCAGCAGATCGAAACGCTAACCCAGCAGCAGGCCAAGCTGACTCAAGATCTGCAGCAGGCTCGGTCTGAAGCCAGCCGACTGCAGCCTCAGTTCCAGACGCTTATTCGAGAGAAAGAAACCCTGGGCGCAACGGCGCAAGAGTCTCAGGCTACGATTCAATCGCTACAGCAAACTGTAGACCGGCTCACTCAAGATCACGATGAGATGCAGCAGGTGCTTCGGCAGCGGGAGGCGCAACAGGCAGAGCAACGGGAGCACGTCCAGAGCCTAGAGCAGCGGTTGGAGTCAGCACAGGCAATTCATCCGCGCTTGACGGAGTTGGAGCGATCTCAACAGCGCACAGCAGAAGAGCGAGACCAGGCACTTGCCCAGCTACAGGAGACGCAAGTCCATCTGACGGAGCTGCAGTCTCTCCAGACCCAAGTTAAGACACTGCAAGAACAATTAGAAGCGGCCTGGACGCACCGTGAGCAGCTAGAGATTCAGGTTCAAACCCTGACGGCAGAGAACAATCAGCTTTGTCCTGTAGAAGATGTTGAGCGATTGCAGGCACAGCTCCAGCAAACGAGGATTGAGCTTGAGCAGGCTCAGCAGGCCGTCTCGCCAGAGGTGACGGCAGAGTTACGGGCGGTGAGCCAAGAAAGAGAGCGCCTGATCATTGAATTGGAAACAGCAACTCAGGCGCTCTCACAACAGCGGGCAGTGAGTGCAAAGGTACCGTCAGATTGGGAACAGCGCTTTCAAGGTGTTGTTGAAGAACGCGATCTCATCTCCCAAGAGCTGCATCAAACCCAGCAGACGACCACCGACCTACAGCACCAAATATCTGAGCTAGAACAGCAGCAAACCCAGGTTCGAGAAACTGCGGATCAGGCGACCGTGGAGCTAACGTCGCGTTTGGAGCGGGTCGTTCAAGAACGCGATCGGATCCAGCAAGAGCTTGACGCTGCCGTCTTGCGAGCTGAGACCTTAACGTCCTCTCAACAAAGTGCTCAGCAAACGCAAGTTACAGCGCTAGAAGCGCAGTTGTTGGCTCTAGAGCAAGACCGCAATCAAACCGCTGCCGCATTGACTGAAACGCAAGCTGAGGCGACTCAGCTCCAGACCGTCATCCATCAACTAGAGCAGCAGCAGGCGCTTCTAGAGACCGATTTACAGCAGACTAGGGCACAACCTGTGGCTCTAGAACAACACATTGAGGTGCTGGAGCAAGCGCACCAACAGAGCCAAGTTGAGCTGCAGCAAGCCAAGTCAGAGATCCTGCGGCTGCAGGTTCAGGTCCGTGATTCTAGCTCTCAGAAGCAGCTACAGAGCTTAGAGCTAGAAAACTTAGAGAACCAAAAGACGAGCATTGAAGAGGCGTTAGAGCAGGCTGTGGCGTCAGCAGCTCCCTTAGCAGAGCAGGTGATTACCCTTACCAACCATCGTGATTTACTGATGACTGAAGTGGGTGAAGCCGAAGGTGTGATTACAGATCTGCAGACGAATATTCAGCGTCTAGAAGCCAATCTGGGAGACGTGATGCAGGCTTTACAAGAGGCTGAAGATCAGCCCCTTGAACAACAGCTAAGGAGTGTGATTCAAGAACGCGATCGCATCCAGCAAGATCTTCAGTGGGCGAAGGCCGCCACTGTGTCTGAGCAAGGAGAAAGTCGAGCGCTCAGACAGCAGCTTCAAGAGCTGACCAATACTCTAGAGCTGCAGCAAAGCAATCTAGCTCAAGAGCGAGATCAGCTCAAGGCAGATCTGCAGGTGGCCCAGACGACCCTTGCTGAACGAGAGGCGGAAGCCCAAGAGTGCACGGCTCCTGCAGAGGATAAGACACTACAGCAAACTATTGAGACGCTGACCCGCGAGCAGAAGCAGTTAAGTCAAGATTTTCGAGCGGCCTGCGAAGCAGGTGCCGCGCTTGAGCAGCAGGTCCAAACACTGCAGCAGGAGAAAGCACAGCTTGAAGAAGCAATGCAGCTTGCCCAGCAGGTTGTCGCCACTCTGCAGCAGCAGGTGCAGAAGGCACCAGGAGCCACCTCCCCAGCCCCGAATGCCGTTGACTCCACTAGTGCAGAGCCAGTCTCCCGCTCTTCTGTTGCTGATCAAAGCTTCGTAATCACAGGCAAACTTGCCTCTCTCAGCTCAGATCGGGTGAAAGCTTTGATTGAAGCTGCCGGTGGCAAAATCAATGCTCACCCCAGTGCTAAAACAAGCTATATCGTTGTGGGTCAAAACCCAGGCAATAAACTACAGAAAGCTGAAAAATACGGTGTTCCGCAGTTGACGGAGGCCCAGTTTCTAGATCTATTGGGTCTCGAACCTAGCCAACCTTAACGATTTTGCGATTGACGGCTTTCAGATAGCTGCGGCACTGTGGGCATCTCGTCATCATTGGTGTTGTTGATTGGCGATGGCCGCACTTTGGGCAGGCCCCTCGGGCCACTGACCACTGCAATAAAACCCCAATTCCGCACAGGCCAAACCAAAGAGGGACAACACTCCATAGCCACGAGCGTGACACCTGCGGCAAAATAATCAGCGTCACGGCAACCAAGAAAGAAAGTAAGCTGCCCCACGCCACGCCCCCATACACGCGCATGGCGCTGGTGTAGGTTTCTTCATTAGATGCTTGAGAGGGTCTCTGTGCCATGACGTCAGTGGCGCGTATTGAAGTGCTATTACCCTATCTCAAAATCCTGGGGCCGGTCAAACCTCAGCCGTGCAGTCACTATGGCCTTTCTTTGAACAAAATTTCTTTCTTAAATTGCGGGTGACGAAGCTGATGCTGGCCTACATAAAGATAAAATTGCCCCTAATCCTGCATAATTTTGTCTCGACTGCTAGATAAATATTCATAGGAGTTTACTCCTTATCCTCAAATGCAGATATCACCATCTCAGATCCTGGCCCTTGGGCTAGGGTCTTTTTATTTGCCCGACCGCAATTGCTCAAGAGCTGAGGGGCTACAGTAAACTCTAAAGACGTGGCCTTTGCCCGTTCCTCATTTCCAATGTGAGTCTGGCTACTTCTGTCGTCGTCAGTTTGTTTGCACTTAATTGTATTGCCCTACGATCTCTATGGCCTGCCGAATCTGCTCAAGCCTGCTTCTCTGCGGTGTTATGGTGGCTCTACCTGCACAAGCTAACGGGGAGATGCGACGGCCAAAGGCCAGTGATCAGCCTTCGCCTCTCCGCGCTGCCCAGGCGATATCCAACCTATCCGGGCCATCGCTGCCGACATCGGTGGCTAATGCTGTTTTTCAAGATATTGAGGCACGCTGGAGCCTAGACCCCACAGAAATGCGTGTCATTCAAACAAAGCCCAAGCTGTGGTCTGATGGCTGTCTAGGTCTCGCGCCACCGGGAGAGTTCTGCCAAGAGGTGCTGGTTATGGGTTGGCAGGTTACCGTTGCCCGTCGCCGCCAACAGTGGGTCTATCGATCCAACAATTCTGGAGAGCTAGTGTCTTGGGATCAGGCTGGCAGTAGGCTGGACAGCTTGTTTACGCTCCAGTCTCAGCCCATCGATACCGTACAGAAACCAGAACGCTTCCCGAAAAAAGTCGTCTTCAGCGCCATCACCCACGACGGTAGTCTAGAGACCCAACGGGAAACTTTACTGCTCAAAGATGGCAGCATTCTGCAGAGAAAAGATTCTCAAATACCCTTGACCGAAAATCAGCGCATTGGTGAGATCTCGCCAGAAGCGGTCAAGATGTTTGCAGCCCTACTCAAGCAGCAGCAATTTCACCAGTTTGATGGTCTCTGCTATCTGGGAACCGATCAACCTGCTGACGCAAGCAAAACATTCTTCCGTAGCAGAAAAACAACTGTTTGCTATACAAAACCTAGCTCTGCGCAACTACCCTCAGCTCTGCAGACCGTCATTCAGGCTTGGACACAACTCATGCCCTAGCTCTGGCTATCGGCAGCCCCTGAATTATTAGACTGCTGCTTCTCACCGTCTTGCTCTTGATTCTCGGAATTATTTTCCTGGTTGTCGGAACGGTTGTAGAATCTCTTGCCAAAACGACCGGTGTTCCGCTTACGGAACTTGCGGGCATAGGCTTGGTTCCGAAGGGCTTTTTCTTTCTTTAGGTTGCGGCGCTTAGCCATATTGACCTCAGTAATGTGTTGACCCCGTTGGGCAACAGGGACGCTCCTATTCTATGAAATTGGCGGAGCTTGCTCAGCAGTCACTCATGATATCACGTCTTTTGGGAGCAAGTGGGCAACTACCGACGACGCGAAAGATTCAGACAGGCTCGTGCCAGTCGCCGTAAATGTATAGAATTATTAATGGTCTTTTCCTGCACTGTGAGTCATAACAATGGCTGTTGTCCTAGATAGCGTTTCTAAAATTTACAACGATGTTCCGGTGGTGAAAGATTTTTCGCTGCAGATTCATGCAGGGGAAATTTTTGGGCTGCTTGGCCCCAACGGGGCGGGCAAGTCCACGACGATTCGGATGCTGACGACGCTAACGAAGCCCACGTCTGGGCAGATTGCAGTGGCAGATTTTGATGTGGTCACTCAGGCCCGTCAAGTTAAGCGCTCTATCGGCGTGGTTCTGCAGCAAATCAGCGTCGATATGGACCTTTCTGTTTGGGAGAACATGGAGTTCCATGGTCGGCTGCACCATCTGCCGCAGCCCCTACGGAAGCAGCGCATTGAAAAATATCTTGACTATGTGGGCCTGCTCAACCGTCAGCAGGATGCCGTGCGCGGTTTGTCTGGCGGAATGATGCGGCGGCTACAGATTGCGCGTGCCCTGCTACAGGAGCCGCAGATGCTGTTTTTGGACGAGCCAACGGTGGGCCTAGATCCGCAATCGCGGCGACGGCTGTGGGAAATTATTCGTGATCTCAATACGCAGGGTATGACGATTTTATTAACCACGCACTATATGGAGGAGGTGGAAGCCCTTTGCGATCGCATCGGCATTATGGATCAGGGACAGCTCATTGCCCTCGGTACCTTAGCCGAGCTACGGCAGGAACACGGTGAGGGTTTGCTCGTCAAACAAATTGAGGCCTCACACAATCAGAATCAGGGTTCACTGCAGTGGGACTATCAATTTTTCTCGACCTTAGCTGCCGCTCAATCCCACCTCGATCAGCAGGCCGACCGTGTGGGCATGATGGTCCGTCCTACTAACCTAGAAGATATTTTTGTCGAACTGACCGGTCGCAATCTTGACTAGAATATTCGCAACCGTCTATGCATCTGGCCTATGAGTTCTGTCGATAGCCTCACCGACCTACGGTTGTCTACCAAGCTGGAAGCGGTTCTATACCTCAAGTCTCAGGCGCTCACGCTGGCCAAGCTTACCGAGTACGTAGGGGAAGAACGCGACGACGTCGAAGATGCCCTGATCGAGCTGATGCAGGACTATGCCCAGCGAGATAGCGCTCTAGAGATTGTAGAAACCGATCAGGGCTACAGCCTTCAGTTGCGGGAGCGCTTCAATGCCCTGGTGCAGACTATGATTCCCGCTGATCTTGGAGTGGGGGCACTGCGAACCTTAGCCGCAATCGCCCTCAAAGGCCCCATTCTACAAACAGACCTTGTTGATCTGCGCGGATCGGGCGTGTATCAGCATGTCCAGGAGCTAGCTGAACAGGGATTTGTTCACAAGCGGCGCCAGGCCAATGGCCGTTCCTTTCGGCTGCAGGTCAGCGATAAATTTTATCAGTACTTCGAAGTTGATGAGCTGCCCAAAATTTGATGTTTCAATAGACCTGGATCGGTCTATGGTACTGAAGTGGGGGCTGCTACGACCAGTCGATTCTGCCAACCAATCCTACTCAAGCCTAGTCTTGTGGTTGCCCAGCTCATGAAGTTTTCTCTTTCTCCGTTAGCTCTTGTTCAAGGTTCCCCCTCTTCTCAGCGCATTGGTATACTGCTGATCCTCTGCAGCCTTGCCTGCAGTAGCTGCCGCCAAGATGTACCTGCACAAGCGCCAGAAACCTCTCCCCAACCGACTCCTACTGCCTCTTCTCCCCAGCCGCGTCCCTCTGACTCTGCTACCCCGCCCACTAGATTCTCGCCACCGTCACTGCCACCGCTGCCACCGCCAGCTAATACGCTGCCGCCCCTGCCGCCCCAACCTAAGCCCATTACAGCGCCGAGCCCTCGTCCCAAAGCGATTACGGCCCCGAGGCCTAAGCCGCAGCCTCCCACTACGCCGACGCTGCCCACGCCTGCCGCTACGCCATCTCCTCAATCCGCTCCTGAGATAACGCCGAGTCCTAGTCCTACTGCTGAAGGTACCCCAATTCCTGCGCCTCGAGAATAGGCGGATCAATGCTGTAGTGTTACCTCGCATGAATCTTGCAGAGATGATTTGAGTTGGGGCCGCAGAGGGTAGCAAAAAGGATAAAGCGGTAGTCGTTGAGAAATATGATCCTTTGGGGCAATGCGGGTGAGACTTGATCTATAACTAAGGTGTCTCTACCGATTGGTTGAAGCAAATTTTGTGGACACTGAACTACGATAGAAGAACATAAATTTTTAGTGAGGACTTCTGATCCTGAAAAAGTCACAGATTAACCACCGAATTGAATCCCCCAAGGTTCTGCTCATTGATCAAGATGGAACCAATCACGGCCTGACTGACACCCCAACGGCTTTGAAGCTGGCTCAGGAAGCAAAGCTAGATTTGGTTGTTGTCTCTGAACGAGAAGAAGCGCCGGTTGCCAAGATCTTAGATTTTGGTAAGTTCCGGTATGAGCAGAAGAAGAAGCAAAAGCAAAGTGCGGCTAAGCCTTCTCTGAAAGAAGTCAAGCTGCGTCCGAACGTGGGAGAAGCCGACTACGGCGTCCGTATTAACCGAGCGCTGCAGTGGCTTGAGAAAGGCGATACGGTTCGATTCCAGGTTCGACTGCGAGGGCGCGAACACCAACACCGTGATCGCGCTGTTGATCTGCTTAATCGGGTGATTGAAGACTTGAGTAAGGCTAGCGAAGTCCAGGTCTTTGATAAGAAGGCACTTGTGCTGCAGGTAACTGCCATCTGAGTATTGAGCGGCGGTCACCATCATCTCTCCGCTGGGCTTTGAACGATCATCTTGACTCCCGATGCAGGCGCGACATTGACGCCTCGGCGTTTGGGTGTCTCTGGCATTTGATTGGCTAGCGTTAAGCAATAGTGAGAGAGTATTTGGGCCACAATCAGCTTCATTTCGAACTGGGCGAGAACGTCGCCAATACAGCGTCTAACGCCGCCGCCGAAGGGTAAAGACTCAGACATAGAATACTTGCGATCTAGAAATCGTTCCGGTCGAAACTGCTCGGGTTCTGGGTAGAGATCGGGGCGACGGTGCTTTAGGTCGATGCAGGCATAGACCCGAGTGCCGGGTTCAAGGGGGTGGTCCATTAAGGCCATCGGTGCCGCAACCTCTCGGGGAAAGGAGAGAAAGGCTACTGATGAGATTCGTAATGTTTCGTTACAGACAGCAGTGAGGTAGGGGAGCTGGGTCAGGGCGATTGGCGTCAGATTTCCCCCTTCGTTCTTCAGCTCCGACTGTAGGTTCTCTAAAACAGTTGGGGTGCGATGGATCCAGTATAAGGCCCATGCGATCGCATTTGTTGTGGCTTCATGCCCTGCTAGCAAAAGTGTCAGCAGTTCATCGTGAAGTTTTGCGGCTGACATTGGCCGCCCCTCCTCGTCCTGAGCTGCCATCAAAAGACTCAAAATATCTTGTGGGGAAGCGTCTTGCTGGCCTCTGCGATCTTGAATTTCAGCATAGAGCAATTGGCTAATCTGTCGCTGCAGTGATTTCAGGTACCCCCAGGGCGTCAATTTACCCTAGTCTTGCTGCAGCGCGGGGATGAACAGCGGATTTTGGATCCGGTCAGAGAACGCCACCAGTAGTGCTTTTAATTGCTGGAATCGCTAGCCTTCATTGAGGCCAAAGACAACGCGCAGAATCACCTCAATGGAAATATCTTGCACTAACGTTCGAGCAATGAAGGATTCCCCTATCGATAGAGGAGCCAGAGCCTTGAGTGTTAGGTCCGTAATCAGATGACCGTCGTTCGCAATGTGGTCTCGGTGGAAGGGGGCATCAGCAGTTTGCGCTCGCGGCGATGGCGATGCCCTGTTAAACCAAACACCGAGTGGTCCCCGACAATGGGCCGCAGGAGCTGGTTAGAGAGCGCGGCTAATTCTTTGGTGTCGCTGGAAAAAATTTTTGAATGGCTTCGGGATGGCTGACAAATAAAACCTGAGCGTGCTTGCCGATGACGGGTGCATTAAATAGATCTCCGCAGCGAACCGCCGCTTGATCCATAGACTCCAGCGGGTTGAAGGTATATTGAAGCGTTTGTAGCCAACGGGGGGCGTCTGACGCATTGGGAATAGCTGGAGCAGTCATAACGATCATCCATTACAGTGATGAGCTTTTAGAGTCAGGGGGGCGGCTCCTGTGTATTACGACTTCTGAGACCGCACTGAATCACGAAAACGCTTTTGAGCTTCTTGAAAGGATTTTTTCATGGTCTGTTTGATTTTTTGCGGGTCGGGTGTTTTGCCGCCCATTAAGTCACCAAAATAAACGCAGGCTCCTTCGCCTAAGGCCCAAGTGTAGGCAGCAGCCCAAGAGGCAGCCACAACGCTGCCAATACCTGGGATGAATTTAATCAGTTCCCGGCCAATGAGCTGTGCCAAAAAGCCACCGGCAATGGCGCTGGCAACGCCCCCTGCCTGAGAAAAAGACAGTCGCTGACCGTAAAGCTGGCCTAGCAGGCTGACGAGGGTGACCTGTAGCCCTGTCAGCACCGGCATCGTGGCTAAGGGCAAAGGGACAGCCGCTAGTGTTGCCGCCATCATTGAGAACGGCAAAATGTACCGGCGGCCCGCGTCTCTATACAGCTGCCCAATTTCATCTCCGCCCTCCGTTTGCTCTAGCAGTTGATGAATCATTTGAGATTCAGCGGCGGGGAGCAGTTCGGCTAGTTCGTTGGCGAAGGCGTCGAGGCCGTAGAAAACCGGAGTAAACCCGTCTTCTTCTAGCGTGAAGTCGATTAAGGTGGTGCGATCGCAAATCTCAGAAAACTGCTCTTTTAGTGCTGTTACAGCTCGCTGCAGCTCAGGATAGGTCGGTGGATAAGCCGGATGGTGGTCTGTGGGATACAGATCGTGCAAACAGGTGATCGCCAGCAAGCAAGGAATCTCGGGGTGAGCACCGCGGATCCGCATCATAAGCTGCTGCAAAAAATCCGTGGCAAAATCTGTGGCCTTCACCGTTAGGATAATCACCCGTGATGCCTGCCCGACATCCTTGGGAAGGACTTTGTTTAGTTCGTCTGCCAGTTCATCGGCTTCGTTGCCACCTTCCCCTAAGCCGATGGTGTCTGTAAAAATCAGCAGTGGTAAATCTTCTGTGGGGTAGGCGTAGTTCTGTGTATGCTGCGTGTGGGGCCGGAATCCTTGGCCAACAATTTCGGCGCTGACCCCCGTTAATCCGCGCACAATAGAGCTTTTACCAGTCTGAGGCTTGCCGATCATCAAGACTTCTGTTGTCGGTAGCTCAGCTCGAATCTGCTCTAGAATCGCCGCCATATCTTGATCGCTAACGCTAAACCAGCGGCTGACTAACTCTTGAGCCTGCTGAAGTGGCGAAAGAAGGCCACGGGCATTTTTCAGCCAGTCTTGAGGAAAACTCTTAGGGAGCCGCCATCGATTCTTACCCTCATTTTTGGGCAAAGAATTTTCGGGCTTATGCTCAGCATCTTGGGTCATGCTGTCGTCAGCGTCTAGGATCGACCGCTGGGTGCATCATCTGAACCTGGAGACTGGTCATAGAGTGCATCAAGCTGTTCGCGGGCATCATCTACCGTCATTGAACGCATGACTAACAACGGCTCATCGATCACATTGCCGTGATCATCCATCAGCTCTGGGTGGGGGGCTTTACGTCGTTGAGAAGCGCGAGGAGAGGTGCGGGAGTAGGGACGCTGGGCCTCACGCCCAAACATGAGTAAGTTGCGAATTAGGTTACTGATTACTAGAGTCGTCAGCACCGTGAACGCAAGAATGTAGAGTAGCTGTACCATGTTCTTGGTCTCTCCATTGCCAACGGAAACTTGAGCAGCATCTGAACAAAGACGCTCGCACTATATCTATTCTACTCATTTCAGGGCAATTGCTGATGGCTTACGTTGCGTAGCTGCTGCGTCGAAACTCAAAAATAACCTGCCAGCATTCTGTGACCAGCTGATGCCAGCATATGAGAATGGGCGGCTCTATCCCTATTTGTCCAGAGGTCGCTTTGAATAGGCTGCGGGCTGCTGCGACCTTTGGCAATGTACTCTGAACGCGGCGGAGTAGCTCTGCCTGTCTTTGCTCGTCTAGCAAATCAAGCGATTCATGCTCTAAGAGCGATCGTGCACGGCTCAGCCAATATTGAAAGTTTGCCAGTAAAGAATCAAGGGGCAGTGGCTCCGGAGAGTATCGGTTGGATTCAAACATCGGATTTAATTTTTTTTAATAGGTGAATATTATCACCCTGCCGTTGGTGATTCTGTGTCCCTGATGTACCTTTTTCTGCACATAATCTGCTAAAGACACAACTTAAAGTCTGCTCTACTCTTGAGATCTCAGGTGACGATATCTTCGTAGTGCTCGACCTCTGGAAAGGTTTCATAGAAAGGATGGAGTAGAGTTTTCCTGTCTTGATATTGAGGCGAACTGCGAAAGCCTTCGGTATGGTCAGTCAACTTTTCCCAGGTGACCAGCAGGATATATCGATGCGGTTTCTCGATGCACTTTTAAGGTCGTGGTTGATGTAGCCAGAGACGCTGGCAATAAGCGGCTGTGCCTGGGAAAAAGCCTGCTCAAACTTGACCTCTTGACCGGGAATGACATCAAGAATTGCAACTTCTAGAATCATGATCAAACCCTCGGTTGCTTAATCTGTCTGTTGTTGACGCCTGCTGATTTCTGTCTGAATGGCTTTGAGGCTGGTTTGCAGTGCTCCTCGGAATACGGCATGGAAGGTTCCATCCATTAGACCTAGGTCAGCGTCAGCCACAACGAATTGCTTGATGAGTGTTTGATCCTGTTGCTCAGCGTTGTTAACGGGCGTGATTTGCCAGTATCCGCGAAACTCTTTGAGGTCTCCTTCTGTCATTGTGAAGTCGACGCGCTGCTGCCCTCGCTCTATATTTTCTGTCTGGATAGTTGACTCAATGTCAGCGAGCAGAATCTGTGTGTTGTTGGTTTGCTCCACAACTGTACGGCTGTCGTCTGTCTCTAAAACCTCGCTGGCAGAGACGTTGGGTAGAAATTTATGGAAGTTTGCATAGTCGGTTAGCACCTCCCACACTAATGATGGCGAAGCGTCAACAAGAACTCTGGCAATGTATTCACCGGCGTCTCCAGATATCACAACCTGCCCATTGCGAAGACTGTCTTGCTCTGCTGGAGCAAGCGCTGCAGCTAATTCTTGAAAAGATTTTTTTGATGCCTGTCCGGTCATGCTGATGATTTAACTCTTTGAATCGTTTATCTTTAACGCTTTTAACACTTTTGATTAGACAGGCTCGCTCAATATCGCACCTCTGTTATGGGATAGATCTTCTCTGCCGCTGGCCCCGGAGATCGTGGGTGTTAGCCGAGCTGGACGTCGATGGGGGCAATTGTTTGTGCGATCGCAACTAGCGGCAACTGCTGTGGATAAATTCCCTGCAGCTTAATTTGCTGAATCTGTCCTTCTGAAAGGGGCACTTTGAGCTGACGGGCAACGGCATTCACAACATCGCCTCGATCGATCACCCCTGCGACGTAACCTGCGGATGTGAGGACGGTGATCTGCCGGAGTCGGGAGCGCTCCAGATGCTTTATGACTTCTAGTAGAGGCGTTTGCTCCTGGACCACGTGCTCTTGGGCCACGGGCAAAAATCTCGAAATCGACTGGCGCAGGGTGCTGGCTGTGACATCCCAGGAGTCTCGGGTCATGGCGTCAGCGGCCACCAGCTTCAGTAATGCACCCTGAAGATTAGTGAGCTGGCCGTAGCGGTTGGCGTTGCGCCAGATAAAGCCCCCGATCAGCGCCATCCACAGGCCGCCCCACTGCCCAGCTGTGATTGTGAGGGTAAGGCCAGTTGCGATCGCAACTCCTCCCAACAACTTTCCACTGTAAGCCGCCCAGCGAAACCCCTGTATGCGATCGCCTGTGATCTGCCAAATGATAGCCTTCAGCACCTGCCCGCCATCGAGGGGTAGCCCTGGAATCATATTGAAGAGTGCTAGGGCTAGGTTAATGGTTGCTAAGTTGACGGCAAGTTGATGGATTAAGCTACCGCTGGGGAATAGGGGCGTTAGGGTACTGAATATACAGAAAAGAATTAAGCTGACTGCTGGACCTGCGATCGCAACCTGCAGCGTCTTCCCTGGTGAACTGGATTCACGTTCAATTGCAGCCACCCCACCAAAGCAAAACAGCGTAATTGACAGCACCTTAATGCCCTGAGATTGGGCGACGACGCTATGACCTAGCTCGTGCAGTAAGACGGAAGCAAAGAGCAGCAGCGCCATCACAAACCCAGCTAAAAATCCGGGAATGATGCCAAACCGGGGGGCGAAGGTCAGTGCATTGGTCGTCGTCAGCAGCACCATGATCACCAACCATGATCGATCAATCAACAGAGGAATCTCTACGATTGAGCCAACGCGGACCCCTGAATTCATCACCCACCTCGCAAATCGTGCACCGAACGCTTCTAAGCCTTGCAGCATTGCTATCTTCCTGTAGCCTACTGTAAATTTTGGATGGGCCTGAGCAGAGAAGAAATTTTGAAGAAATTACACTTAGCTATTTCTACAGACAAGATAGACGAAACAGTCAAAGACTACAGCAAACGCTTTGGCGCTTCTCCCTGTTCGGTCATCAATGGTGAATATGCCCTATGGAGAACTGAGTCGCTTAATATATCCATTCGCTATGACGCCAATGCACCTGGAGCACTCCGGCACTTGGGCTGGGAGGATGCCTCTGCACCAGAATTTAGTGAAGAGACAGATGTGAATGGCATTGTTTGGGAGCGTTTTAGCGCCCAGCATCAGGCAGATGAAATCAACGCTTTATGGCCGTCAGCAACTTATCAGCCAGAATTGTGAGTTCTAAAAATAGCGATACTGCCAATCCTGGACTCACACCACTCATATAGATCAAGCTCAGGCTGTGGTTGCTGCTGGTGAAGCTACGATTAGAGAAGCAAGAAATGACTGGAGCACCTGATGACACAGCCGATTCTGCCTGATTCAAAAAAGATAGATAAGACTGTATCCGCGCTAAAAAAAGTCTGCCATCAGTTTGACGAGTTGAACATTACTCTGGATGAATTGATAGCTCAAGTTGATATAGAAATACAAAAAAATCCTCTGACTGCCTATCGATCAGAGAAAGATCTTAGTGTGGAGCAGACATAATGACTGCAGCGCGTGTGATTCATAGCGATCCTGATATCCTGGGCGGCACCCCTGTCTTTGTGGGGACTCGTGTGCCGATCAAAACTTTCCTAGATTATCTTGAAGCGGGCGATCCACTAGATGAATTTTTAGACCACTTCCCAAGCGTCAACCGCGAGCAAGCGATCGCGGCCCTTGAACTAGCGAAGGAAATGCTGATGGCCTATGCGAATGAAGCGTAAACTTTCCGATTACGAGATCTGTACGGTCGTTGAAATGGGGTGGTCGGGTAAAAAAATGGTGAATTGCTTAAATTGATGACTCAAGAAGGGTTCACGATCCTGCTCACCACAGATCAGAACTTACGTCATCAGCAAAACTTGCAGCAAGCGGGTGTCGCCGTTGTTGTCCTTGTCGCCTCCAGCAATAGGCTTCCTGATCTAGTTCCTTTGATTCCAGGCGCCTGTAATGCACTGAATACAGTCGCTCCGGGAGATGTGATAGAGGTTGGAGGTTTTTAGGATCCTTCCCAGCTTCACAATGAGGCCAGCAAGCCTGACTGAAAAGATTTTAATTCATGGTTGTGTGTGATGGGCAATGGATGACGTTCGGTGCCGTCAACGATTTGGAATATCTTCCAGAACTTGTCAGAATGAGGGCGCAGGTCATCCGATCTGAGTTCACCTATTGAAATCACAAACGACTATGGCTGATTCTGATTCTTCCACTCCAGCATCAGAGCTGACGACCGAAGCCACGCCCGCTGCGGAAGAGAAAGGTAGCGCTGCTCGCCAACTGCTCGGAATGAAGGGTGCGGCAGGTGAGACCAATATCTGGAAGATTCATCTGCAGTTGATGAAGCCGATTACCTGGGTGCCCCTGATTTGGGGCGTTGTCTGTGGTGCGGCATCATCCGGTCACTTTGTCTGGAAGCCAGAATATGTTGCGATTTCGCTGCTGTGTATGGTGATGTCCGGTCCCTGTTTGACGGGCTATACCCAGACTATTAATGACTACTACGACCGCGAGATTGACGCTATTAATGAACCCTATCGACCGATTCCTTCGGGGGCGATTCCGCTACCGCGCGTGATTGTGCAGATTTGGGTGCTGCTGATTGCCGGAGTTGCGATCGCATATACCCTAGACAAATGGGCCGGTCACACCTTTCCTACCATCACGGTCTTAGCCATTGGTGGTTCCTTTATCTCCTACATCTACTCTGCTCCACCACTAAAGCTGAAGCAGAACGGCTGGCTCGGGAACTATGCCCTAGGCGCAAGCTACATTGCTCTACCTTGGTGGGCGGGTCAAGCTCTATTTGGTGACCTAAGCCTCAAGGTGATTATCCTGACCCTGGTCTACAGCTTGGCGGGCTTAGGCATTGCGATCGTCAACGACTTCAAGAGCGTTGAGGGTGATGCTCAGCTTGGTCTGCAGTCGCTCCCCGTCATGTTCGGAATTACCACCGCTGCCTGGATCTGCGTCTCTATGATCGACGTGTTTCAGCTCGGAATGGCTGCGTACCTGATGAGCATTCACGAAAACATTTATGCCGTAATTTTAATCCTGCTGGTGATTCCGCAAATCACCTTCCAGGATATGTACTTTCTGCGCGATCCCCTCAAGAACGATGTCAAGTACCAAGCGAGTGCCCAGCCTTTCCTCGTCCTCGGAATGTTGGTGACGGGTTTAGCCCTGGGTCACGCTGGCGTTTGAGCCATCTAGATCGCACGGAAACAGACACAGATTAAGATTGGAATAGAGCACCCACTCTTGGGATGGCCCTATTTATTCACCTGGACTACAGGTTTGTAATATGTAGCACTAATATTTACAGGGTTCTACGTCAGTAGAACTGTGTCTGTGTAATGTATTCAGCGATGAGTGCGCTTATGAAATTTCTATACACATTGATGGCAGGGTTAACTGGAGCCATGGTTACCCTGGTTCAGCCCTTTGCTACCAACTATCCAGCCTTTGGTCAAGTTACAGAAAAGGAAAAGGTTAAGGAAGAAAAAGTTTACCTAACCAACCAAGAAGCTATTGACCAGAAAAGAGCAGAAGAAGTTCACGAAATTGCCAGAAATACTACAGCTTTCATTCAAAATAGTCAGGATCCCGAGCACTTTGCCTCTGGAGTGATTATTGCGAAGAAAGGCAATACATATGCAGTTCTGACGGCAGCTCATGTACTAGAGAGTGATGCCCCATTTACTGTCAAAATTAAAGATGAGTTTCAATACCCAGTCCAAAATGTTCAAAGATTTCCAGGTCTTGACTTGGCAAGATTTCAGTTCGAAAGTGACGAAAATTATGATGTTGCTCCCTTAGGTGAATTTGAGCAAGTTCGAGAAGCTGATGAAGTTCACGTCGCTGGCTATCCAACGCCTGGACTCAACATTCAAAACCCTGTATTTTTTATCACGACAGGTAAAATTACTACCCTTTTTCCTAAAGCAGGACGAGATGGATATAGTGTTGCCTACAGCAACTTTACGCGTAGTGGCATGAGTGGCGGCCCAGTTTTCAATCGGTATGGCCATGTGATTGCTATTCATGGGCGCAAAGAAACGAACGAAGATGGGAGTGTTCCTGATCAATGGGTTAATCTTGGGATTCCCATTTTTCGATATAAGGAGGGGCTCCAAGTTGTTCAGCAACCATCCTTTCAACAAAGACATTTGTGGCTTTCTCTTAGACATCAATGGGTAAGACACAGATTTGTACGCCCAAAGAATGCTTACCGGACACCAATGCGTTCTTATCCTAGTCTTGATATGAACGAGACTGAACTAGAGAAGCCTAAAGGCAAAACGGCAAAGACAGCAAAGCCGACCGTGAAGCGCCGGACCAAAGCTAAATCAGCGCGAAATATTCTGCGGCAAGCAAAGCCAAAAGCTAAAGCGCTGAAAACAACAAGAACCAAGGCTCAACGCAAAAAAGAGCCCCAGCCAGCTCAGAACGGTCAGCAACTTGCAAAGCCGATCATGAAGCGCCGGGCTAAAGCCAAACCGGCACAAAATATTTCGCAACAAGCAAAGCCAAAAGCTAAAGCAACGAAAGCAACAAAGCCAAAAGCGCAACGCAAAAAAACAACCCAGTCAGCTCAGAACGTGCGGCAGCCTACAAAGTCGACCATGAAGCGCCGAACTAAGACCAAACCGGCACAAAATACTCTGAAACAAGCAAAGCCAAAAGCTAAAGTAACGAAAGCAACAAAACCCAAAGCGCAACGCAAAAAAGTAACCCAGTCAGATCAGAAGGTGCGGTCATCGGCAAAGCCAAAGGTGAAAAATAAACCATCGCAACCAAAAAAATCTAAGGCTAAGTAGAAGGATTAGGCTCAGTTAGCCTAAGCTATTCTGCAGGGTTGTTTGCGGTTAACAGTGGAAGATTATTTGAAGCCACGGGCAAACTTTTGCTCAATGGGCAATCGGCGGAGCGTGCTGATAATCGATGCCCCGCATTTGTTTTGACTGCTTACACTGATACAGAGCTAGTTCAGATCGACGTTGATAATTGAAAAATTACTGTCAAACTGACGCTGTTCGTCTAAATGTTCTGACTGCCAATCCATAGAAGTATTGCCGGACTGCAGCGCTTTTTCTTTCTCTTCTAGCTTGATGCTGGAGTCTGTTGGCTCAGCCTGTGCCTGAAAGAGAGCCGGATTGGAGGGGGTAAGTGGGCCACCCAGGGCTGCAGCCTTCTCTTGCTGGGGCTTCGATTGTGCTGATGCAGGGGAATAGGCAAGCGTTAGGCTAGATGCGATCGCAACACCCAAGCAACCCAAAACAGTTTTTTTCAGTGAGGTCATGATTCTTCCCAAAGCTAAAAGATGGTTTCAAAACCGGTATGGCTTTTGTCAGAGACGATTCAAATGCCTGGGTTTACCCTCGGCTCCGATCGTGGCTTGCTCTTAATATTGACCATTGGCACAATAAATCTACGCTTCGCGTCAAATAGAAACAGCGTGAGCGGCAATCCTTTGTCATGGCCCAACGAAGTCAGTACACTACAAAAGACCTACAGCAATTGATAGAAGCAATGCCCGAGGCAAAAATTGGCATCATTGGCGGCAGTGGCCTTTATAAAATGGAGGCGCTGACTGATGTTGAAGAAATTAAGATTGAAACTCCCTTTGGTGATCCCTCCGATGCCTTTATTCTGGGAACCTTAGACGGCCATCGCGTTGTCTTCCTCGCTCGCCACGGCCGCAATCACCATCTGCTGCCCTCTGAGCTACCTTTTCGGGCCAATATCTACGCCATGAAGAGTCTGGGGGTTGAGTATTTGCTGTCGGCCTCGGCGGTCGGTTCTCTGCAGGCCGAAGCCAAACCTCTGGATATGGTGGTGCCCGATCAGTTTATTGATCGCACGAAGGACCGAGAGGCGACGTTCTTCGGTGATGGAATTGTGGCTCACATTGGGTTTGGCGATCCGATTTGTCCGTCCCTAGCTGGGGTTTTGGGAGATGCGATCGCATCTTTAAATCTCCCCGACGTCACCCTGCACCGCAGCGGTACCTACATTTGTATAGAAGGCCCCGCCTTCTCGACCAAAGCAGAGTCAAACCTTTACAGAAGCTGGGGCGGCACTGTGATCGGCATGACCAACCTCACCGAAGCGAAGCTGGCCCGTGAAGCCGAAATAGCCTATGCCACCTTAGCGCTGGTCACCGACTACGACTGCTGGCACCCTGAACACGACAGCGTCACCGTTGAGATGATTATTGGCAACCTGCAGCTCAACGCTAAAAATGCTCAGCTCGTCATCCAGTCCACCGTGGAGCGACTCAGCAAAAATCCGCCGGATTCTAAAGCCCATCGCGCCTTAAAGAGCGCCATTTTTACGCCCATGGATCAAATCCCAGAAGCTACTAAACAGAAGCTAGCGGCACTGCTGAAAAAATATCTGTAGCATTCTCTCGTTAGGCTAACCTGCTCTCAGATTCTCCTGACTACGTTTCATGCCGTCTCCAGTTCCGTTGCCTCGTCGTAAATCCTTGCCGTCCAGGCAGCTAATCAAAGCTGGGAAGATTGCCTTACTTCTTTGGTTGACGCTCATTGTGATAGCGCTGGTCAGCTATTGGCTTGGCATGTTCCCGATTTTGCAACTGCCGCTGCGCCCGTTTGGCGTTTTTCTTGCGATCAGTGGCCTGATCTGTGGGGTGAGTGGCTGGCTCTGCGGTCGCCCCACAAAGAAACAGATTGTCGGGGTGGTTTGCATTGTTTTTATCGGCCTCAACATGGTGGCTTTTACGGGAGCCTATGCCTTGACCCACTCTCCAACGCCGGGGCAATGGGGGCTGGGCAGGCCCAAACCTCAGAGTTCTCGACAACCGACCGATCTCGGACTGGCCTATACCTCGCATCGCATTCGCGTTAACAAAGCCGAATGGATAGAGACTTGGCTGATTCCCAATCCACAGCCTCAGGGAACGGTTTTACTGTTCCCCGGCAATCATGGAACCAAAGGAGGACAGCTACTACCCCCTGCGCAGGTTTTCCATGACCTCGGTTACAGTTGCTTGCTCGTTGATTTTCGAGGGGCGGGTGGCTCCAGCGGCTACAAGACGAGCGTGGGTTTTTGGGAGGCTGAAGATGTTGCTCTAGCCCTACAGCAGGCGCAGCAGCTCAATCTGCCGCAGCCGCTGATTTTATACGGCGTATCGATGGGGACTGCCGCCATTTTACGGGCGATGGCCGTTAGTGAAGCTCCTTTCTCAGAGACAGGCCGACCGGAGGTCATCGCAACCCACAAGGTCCAACCCGCTGCCATCATTCTGGAGCTACCCTTTAGCCGTTTGACTCAGGCTATCAGAAGTCGATTATCCCTGTTTCCGCTGCCCACTTCTCCGATGGCTGAGCTATTAGTGTTCTGGGGCGGCATCCAGCAGGGCTTTAATGGCTTCACCCATGACCCAATTACCTACGCCAAGCAGATCACCGCTCCAAGCCTCATTCTTCAAGGGCAGCAAGATCCGTGGACAACACTTGCCGAGATTGAAGCGCTACAGAAACAGTTTCGCGGACCCACACAGCGCGTTGTCTTTCCGACTGCAGGGCATCAGCTACTGGTGACCGTTGATCCAGACCTTTGGCGTCAGGAGATTGACCAATTTCTGAGGGACAGCCGGTCCTAAGATAGAGTAGTGCCGTTATAAGTGAAGCCTATGCCCTGGTTCGTCAAAATTGAGCGGGGAATTGTCGATAAACAAACCTTTGATTGTCATGTACCGGCTCACCTTGAATACGTCCAGGCACTAGTGGAGCGAGGACATCAGGCGCAAACGGGATACTGGCGCAACAGCGCTGGGGGGATGCTGTTGTTTGAAGCTGACTCCCGGCAAGCAGCGGAATCTCTCGTTAAGCAAGATCCCCTCGTGGTTCATGGCTGCGTTGACTATGATCTGCATGAGTGGGTGCAGGTTAATCAGAATCCGTGAAGATCGCCTACTCTTCACAGACAGAATCGTGGCGCAGTAGATAGTCCAGAATGCGATCAAGGCGCTCAATGGCGGCCCCTGTTGATGCTTGATTTTCCTGCAGTCGAGGGATAACCGTGCTTGCAAGCTGTCCCATACTGGTCGCTAAAGATTGCTGGCTTTCAAGTAATGCTCTTTGGTTCTCGATCAACGTTCGCTGTGAGTCGGCAAGAGTCCCGACATGAGTGATCACCTGATCGACCTGCCCGACCATCCGGTCCATTTGCCCGGTTACGCCTTCTATACGCTGCGTCAGCTTCCGTAAAGACGTCGCAAACTCGAGTTGTGCCTGGGTCACAACCTCTAGGGTTAGGTCAACGCGCTCAATGTGATTTTGAGGGAGTTCAGTCATGCTGTGATGCTCATATTTAAGAGAGAGTGGTGTCGTCGTCGACGCTCAGAATCAGGATCTAAAGCTGCTGGGCAGGTGGCCAAGGCCGCAATATAGTCGGGGGGAAGTCCATGGGTCATCGCACCGGAGAGCATCAAGTCCAGATACCATCTGTAGGGCTTTAGCCCTGTGGCCAGCTTGATTGCGCGATAGGTCAATATTTCTTGTTCTCCCAGAGCCGATTGAACAGTGACTCGGTGGTGTTCATAGCCAACGCCGAGACTTTCGGCTTGATCCAGTGGCCCCAGCTCACAAGGATCCATCCGATAGACTACGCCGTACACGCGCTGGTGGGGGTGAGGTTCAATATTGGCTTTACCGGAGCCGTCTTTGCCCAGCTTATTGAAGACAAGATGCTGTCGCTCAATGTGGCCGCTTGTCACGGCTGTGGCGGAAGGAACACGCTGCTGCAGCCGTGCCGTCAGCATGTTAGAGCCATAGGCGAAATAGAGCACGGTTGAGGCTAGTCTGATTGAGGCTTGGGCTGGCCTTTACGGGAGCCATGTTGGAGCCAATCTTGCTGAAAATTGTGGCTTAAGGACCGAGACTGCAGCTGCAGCTGAGAGCGCTGCATCATTAGGGTTGCCATCAAATCGGGACCTGCTTCTTGAATGGCCTGAGTCAGCGTGGCTTCAGGCTCGGCCAAACGATGCTGATCTTCATCAAGGATTGTGATGCGACCGTCGACCCAATCTAGGTTCTGGGATAAACGCTCTGTTGTCTGGGCTAGGCGAGCTAGGGACTGAGATAGCTCTTGATTTGTTGCGGTGAGCTGGGTGAGCAGCGTTGCCAGGGGACTGCGAGTAGGGGAATCTGACATGATCTAGGTATATCTATGTAGTTCTGGGTGCAAAAGCTGGCCACATGCGTGCCGGGTTGCTCGCCTCAACAGTGAATTCACTGTAACTTGGATCGTCTCTATTCTGGCAACAGAACCGGGAATTGTCGATTTTGTCAGAGATCGTTGATGCTTCTAAGCGGCGGCCATCAAGATTCTCAATGGTTAGGATGGAGAAAAGTAAGAATGACGACGGAAGTCAAAAGCGGGGTTGCTATGGCTGTAAAGGCAAGAATTTTCGGGAGTTTGGTGGCGAGTCTGGCGGCGTTTGTTCCCTCTGCGACACAGGCTGTCCAACTGGCTGACGGTACGGTGCATTTTGTTGGGGTTCCGCGTCTGTTGCAGGCCCGCACCACGAATAAAGATGCAGGTGACTTTGGAGCTACCTACTACTTCACGCTCAGTGTTCCTGATGATGCAGGCGAACCGCTGCAGCGGGTTATGTTTGAGCAGCGGGAAGGGCTAAATCGAGTTAAATTTTTGCCCCAACGAACACGGGCATTTGCCGACCAGCGGCGGCGGCAGCCTGTGATCCCCAGCGATGTTCAGATTGATGAGCAGGGGAGGGTCTCAGTTTGGTTCGATCCACCCATTGCGCCGGGTGAGACGTTGGTGGTGGGTCTGCGTCCGCGCCGGAATCCCTACACCGATGGTGTCTATTTATTTGGGGTGACGGCGTTCCCAGCAGGAGAGAAAAGTCAGGGACAGTTTCTCGGGTTTGGGCGGCTCCATTTCTACGATAACTTTCGGTTTCACTCTGCTTGGTAAATAAGGTGTGAGGGTGGGATCAGCTCTGGGCTGACAGTTCAGAAAGTGGCACTTGCGATCGCAACCTTCTCCCTACTCCCCTGTAGATTATTAGGTGTGAGGAGTGATTTATAAAGAAGCTCTTGGAGTCGAAACAAGGAAAGACGCCCGAGAGCTTTTTTTTGTGCAAAATTCAGCTTTCAACGGTGGACACTCAACGAAGTGTCACTAAGTAACCGCATAAGCGTAGTGGCAACCACTACATTTGTGAATGTGAGGAGTGATTAGCAAAACAGCTCTTGGAGTCGAAACAAGGAAAGACGCCCAAGGGCTTTTTGCTTTTTAAAGTTTTGCCATCAAATCCAATCCAATAGCAAAAACGGTTCTAGAACGGACAGGAACTGTGAGAGACATCATAGGTCTTAGAATGCTGAAGCGTTCCCCATCGTGATAATCTCCTAAATTGTTGTTGGTCATTAAAAGCATATGCTGCCGGTTCTGTCTGCTCTGTTGATTGCCCAATCAGCCCCCGCCCCCCAACCTGAAGTTATCGTTCAACCCCAAGAGGTGCGACCGTTAACCGGTGGCTTAGACAATGTATTAGTCTTCAACAGCAACAGTCCTGAAGTCGTGCAGACCGAAGGCATTTTACTCTCAACCTTCCCCGGCACCGATAAAGCCGTGCCCGCCGCTCACCTCAACCAGCTTTTAGGCGGGCGGTTCGATGTTTTTACCCATCATATTGCCAAAGCTACGGGCCCCGATGATTTGAAGACGCTCTATATGGGCGTGCTCCTTCATAATCCAGGCCCTCAAGAAGTACGAGTGGACGTGCTGCAGGCGGCTAGCTACCTCAGTCAGCCCGACGCTCCCTTTATCGAACTACCGGCTGTCTCCGAGAATCCTGACGGGAAAGTCTATGCCGGCCCAGGGGGCCGCGCTACTGATACTGTTCTGCGCGGCCAGCGACAGGAAAGCTGGCCTGCACAGTTGACGATCCCCGCCGGAGAAAGCCGAATGCTACTGAACATTCCGATTCCGGTACGTGAGCTTGATCCCCCGATTAATGGTCGCTCAACGCTGGCAAGATTGCGGAGTTCGGGCAATGTCTACGCGGCCAGTCTGGCGATGTTTGCGCGCACCGATGCCGCAGGTGCTGAACGCGCCCCGACCCTAGAAGAATGGGAAAAGCTTTTAGAATCCGGTCAACTTTCAGGGCCTAGAGACAAAACGCCCACTCCCACTGGGGCGCGACCGGTAATCTATAGTCGTGTGGCCGGAGTGGCCCGTGGCTCGGTTTGGCGATCGCAACTGGCCGATGCCGACGGCTTCAAGCTCAACATTCCAGACCCGGGCAAAGCTTTCTCCTACGTCGTTAGCAGCGTGGATAACGGCACCTTCGGCACCGGTCAGGTTCAGAGTGCGCCAATGCTGGTTCGCTACCCGGATACTGCCTATGCCGCCCACGGCAATTACGGCATTCAGTACAGCTTGAGCCTGCCGCTCCATAACCCCACCAGTCAGCCCCAAACGGCGACGGTTAAGCTGCAGACAGCTCTCAAAAATGATGATAAAACAGGCAATCTACAGTTTTTTGATAACCCCACAGAGCGCGTCTTTTTCCGGGGAACTGTACGGGTTCGCTATCAAGACGATCAGGGGAGTCCACGGACAAGGTATGTTCACCTCGTTCAATTTCGCGGGCAGCAGGGCGATCCCCTCGCCACCATGAAGCTCGATCCTCAGTCAACAAAGCTGGTTCAAGTTGACTTTCTATATCCCCCTGATGCCACACCGCCCCAGGTGCTGACGGTCGAGACGATGGCTCCCTAACGTTTGCTGAAACCCAGGACTGTCTGAACCGAATGCACGCTTGAACCGTGAGTTATGCTGACGAGTAAGGGTGTGTCTCCAATGGGCCTGTGGGTAGAGACCACCGCTTAAGGAGAGTAGTTCAAGATGTCAAACTCAGAAGAGTCGCTGGCTCCGCTTGAGGCTGCGGTAGAAATCCTTGGCGATGATCATTCCTCCTCGCCGGGAGAGCAGCAGCGAGATTACGTCGCTAGAGTTCGGGCCAGTAGAGTGCTTAAACGCTATCAGTCTGGTTTTACGCCTAATTTGTTGCCCCACGCGGACCTGATGGCCTTCGACGCGATCTTTGCCAGCAAGGTGATTCTTAAGCTGCTGTATCTGAGCCTGGCGGAAGATGCTCGGTGCTCAGTTGGTGAACAACGCTCAGCCTATCAACAGGCAGAGAATGATGCGATCGCATCTAAAACAAGGGTGGCTCAGTCAAGTGGCAAACTCCTCTATCAACTGGGTGGAACTTCCCTGCTGGAGACCATTATCGAAGACTGGATTCCCGAGCTAGATCAACGTAGCCTTCGTGCTGCTTGGCAGACCTATCTGGGATAGCGCAGCCCCCACATGAGGTGAAGGGAGGAAGAACGACTCTCTATCTTTCACCTTCGGGGATCAGATCACAGGCATACCTAAAAGTCGGATGATGATTACTCTACTTTCTCGGCTGTAGGGTTCCCAAAAACAAGCAGGCTGACGCTAACCTCCAACATTAAATTAGAGAATCAAATATTCCGTAACAATAGGCAATGTTCAGTTACATGATTCTAAAGAAAGTCTGAACCCTCTCGCGGTATAGGGGATTGCTAAAAAACTCTCTCCTTCGATGTTGCAGAGTTGTGCAAGAGGCCAAAAGAGCCAAGCTGGGATCGTTAAGATTAAAGGCAAGTCATCCTTAGTTTAAATATTCAAAGTTACTTGGGCGTTATAAGGAAAGTTTGATAATGACCAGATGAGTCATTAAATCTCTGAGGATGTCAGTGAATCCTTTTTAATATCATCTTATGAAAAATAAAAATACATCAGCTTTGGCCTGTCGGCACTGCAAACACTTTCACCATGAGGGGCGACGCGGTGGAATTTGCCAACGGCTTGATGTTCATGTTCGAGGAGACTGGAAGCCCTGTCCTCTAATGATCCCCAGCTTCACAACATCTTGGGATCAGTTGGAAGAGAGGCTGCCGCTACAGTGGCAGGATGCAGTTCACGAGGCCGTGCCCGAGCTACCGATCCAGGCTCCAGAGAAGGTTCTCGCTGAGGCTTTATAAGCTAGCAGCGCTTTCTTCAAAGGCTGCATGATTTTGTGGAAGCTTGGCGATAGAGGTTGGTATTTCTTAAAAACAAAAAGGCTCAGGGGCGATCGTTGTCTGGGCTTTTTTGCTGCCTTGGTGGCGAGGGGTGGAGCAGGTTCAGGCCAAATTTAGTGATCAAAATTTGGTCTCGAAGCTTTTGCGGTAGCCACCGGCGCAGGAACGCAAGCCAACGGCTATGGTGACCGAGCACAATCCAGGCTGGGATCTGTTCTTTTGACAGATCGTTAACAAGTTGCTGAGCATAGGTCTCTGTCGATGTGGCATTTTGCTGAGAAGCCATCGCCCGCGCTCGAATCTTGTCCATGATGGTCTCATAGCGTGAGGGCTTTGCTAGCGTATTTGCCAGTCGCTCTGTTGCGGCATTGCCAATGTTGGACTGAATTGCGCCGGTTTGCACTAGGACAACGCGAATATTGAAGGGAGCTAGTTCGATGCGCAATGCTTCTGATAGAGCATGAAGTGCGGCCTTAGACGCGCAATAAGCTCCGGCGAAGGGCGTCACTAGAATCCCGGAAGCGCTGCCAATGTTAACGATCGTGCCGCTGCCTTGTTCAATCATGTGAGCCGCGACCTGCTGAATCAGCGCTAGCGGTGCAAAAACATTGGTGGCGAACTGAGCCTGGACTTCGCTCTGTGGCATTTCAAGCAAGGGACCGACGGCGGCGTAACCGGCGTTATTGATCAGCAAATCGATTTTGCCAGCCTGATCCCCGATCTCCCTCAGGCAGTGGGTGATTTGAGAGGTGTCTGTGACGTCGAGCTGGGCAATGTTGAGACCGGGCTGTTGGAGAGATGCGATCGCATCCACCCGCCGAGCGGTGGCATAGACACAGTAACCTTGCTGCCAGAATTCAAGGGCTAAGGCCCGTCCGATGCCTGAAGAGCATCCGGTGATCAACACTACAGGAGCATTGATGGATGACATGATTCGTCGAAGAATAGCGTTGCTTTTAGCTTAAGGGATCAGAGCAGACCTTTAATTTTTGCGATATTCAAAGCATCTCCAAAAGAATCTGTGGCAAACTCTTGCTCATGAGTATCTTCACGTCTCTGCTTAACTTTTCCTACGCCCACTGCCTTTCGATCTGTGGCGTTCTCGTACCTTTCTCGCTATTGATGACCTTTACGAGTCTCTATCATGTGGGGGCTAGGCATCCGCGCCAGCATCTCTACTTGACTGCAGGCTTAGCCAGTCTCACCGCTAGCTTCATGATCTTCCATGTTTGGAGCTGGTGGATTATTGGTGTAATCATGGTGCCCACGTACATTTTGTCGATTGTGGCGGTTGTGTGTTTGGCGATCAATAGCTGGGCCATCAGTCATCAGACCAGTCTGTTACAGGTACTCATGCCCTGTGTTGCAGTCTCTCGCTCCGCCTATGCAAAGTTAGTGCACCGTTAGCGCTTCTCTCTTTGCAGTTGTTGTGGTCTCTTTAGTCTGTGTCGGTTCACTAGATAGAGTTCTGAGACTTGGACATGCAGAAACTTAACCGAATGCATCATATCCGTCTCATCTTTATTGCGTTGATGAGCGCTTTCATATTGCTGCTCTCAGGAGCGCTCTTGCCCACGGCCGGACAAACGCAAATCGATACATTTGAGCAGGTTTGGGAAACCGTCAACGATCATTTTTTTGACCCCAATTTCAACGGCGTCAACTGGAAAGACATCCGCAAAAAGTATAAATCTCAGGCTAAGCAAGCTCAATCTCAGTCTGAGCTGGCACCGATCATTAATCAAATGCTCTCTGAGCTACAAACTTCGCATACCCATTTCTATATCCCCGATGATCCAAAGTATTACCAACTCGCAGGCGTTTTTCTGCCGAGGAGCTCTAAATTGCAGCAGAAGCTACGACCTTTTCTAGCGGATGACAAACCTCAATACAGCGGTATTGGAATCTTTACTCAACAGCAGAACGGTAATATCTTCATCAGTGGAATTCTTGATGGCAGCCCTGCCTCGAACGTAGATCTACGGGTGGGCGATCGCATCCTCAGTGTGGGGGGACAGCCTTTCCATCCCATTCGGTCTTTTGCGGATCAGGTCGATCAACCCGTCAAAATTTTGATTCAGCGGACCCCGACAGTCGATAGCCAAATAGAAGTTACCGTTAAGCCCAAGCTGTTTGACGGTATCACTATGTTTTTGGACGCTATGGACGCCAGCATTCAAGTCATTGAGCAAGCAGGACAGAAAATTGGCTATGTCCATATCTGGTCTTATGCGGGTGATCAATTTCAGGAAAAGTTAGAAGAAGAGTTATTCTATGGTCGCTTGAAAAATACAGATGCCTTTATTCTGGATGTCAGAGATGGATGGGGAGGTGCTTCGCCTGAGTATCTCAATATCTACAATCCTCGCAACATCCCACTGACTGGCTCTAGCCGTAACCGCCCTTCTTCAACCTGGAATTCGGCTTGGAGTAAACCCGTGGTGCTGCTGGTCAATGAAGGGAGTCGCAGCGGCAAGGAAATTCTTGCCTATGGGTTTCGCAAGCATGGGATCGGACCTGTGGTCGGCGCTCGAACAACCGGCGCAGTTGTTGCCGGAACTCTGTTTGCAATGGAGGACGGGAGTCTCTTATACGTGGCGGTTCAAGATATCTATCTTGATGGAGATCAGCGTCTTGAGGGGGTTGGCGTTGCTCCCGATATCGACGTTCCGTTTTCGGTGCCCTATGCCCAAGGTACAGATCCTCAGAAAGACCGAGCGATTGAGGCTGTGCTGGAAGTGGTCGGCCAAAGTCAGTAGTTTGAGTTCTTGATAGAGAAGAGACCGGGTCGTTGCGGAAAGCGTAATGCGGAAAATAGGGACTCTTGACATGCCCGTGAGATATTGAGGCAGAGACCTTCAACCTAGCCGCAGATTTGTCGTCGGCAATGATCTTGTCGTGAATGGGCGAGTTTCCAGAACTGTCTGTTCTGCGGTGTCCAGCATCTCCTTCCCAAGGTTCCTGTAATGGATTTGTTTGATCACCAGCGCCAGCAGCTCATTGAATCTGAAGCCCCCCTTGCCGCGCGATTGCGCCCGCATACACTAGATGAATTTGTAGGGCAGTCTGCCATTGTGGGGCCAGGTCGGTTATTGCGGCGGGCGATTCAAGCCGATCAGCTTTCATCCCTAATCTTTTATGGCCCCCCTGGCACCGGGAAAACGACGCTGGCCCGGATTATTGCCAACACGACGCTGGCTCACTTCATTTCGATCAACGCGGTGCTGGCTGGCGTTAAAGCTATTCGTGAAGCCGTTGATACCGCGCAACACCTGCGAGGGCAGCGCAGTCAACGCACGATTCTTTTCGTAGATGAGGTCCACCGGTTTAACAAGGCTCAGCAAGATGCTCTGCTGCCCTGGGTCGAAAACGGAACGCTGATTTTGATTGGGGCAACGACGGAGAATCCTTACTTTGAGGTCAATAAAGCTTTAGTTAGTCGCTCTCGTATTTTCCAGCTCAAGCCACTGGCTCCGGACGACCTAAGGCAGGTTGTGCATCGGGCTTTGGCGGATCAAGAGCAGGGGTACGGCAAAAAAACGATTGAGCTGGAACCTGAAGCCCTGGTGCATTTGATCAATATTGCCAATGGCGATGCTCGTGCTTTGCTGAATGCGCTGGAGCTAGCGGTGGAGACGACGGAGCCAGACGTGACAGGTACGATCGCAATTACACTTGCGATCGCAGAGGCATCTATACAACGACGGGCAATTTTGTACGACAAAGAAGGCGACGCTCACTTCGACACGATCAGCGCCTTCATCAAAAGTATGCGCGGGTCTGACCCCGACGCAGCGATCTACTGGCTAGCGCGGATGGTCTATGCCGGAGAAGATCCGCGATTTATCTTTCGCCGGATGGTGATTTTTGCTAGCGAAGATGTGGGACTGGCCGATCCGCAGGCGGTGGGGGTGGTGATGGCCTGTGCTCAAGCCTTTGATCGCGTGGGTTTGCCGGAGGGCCAATATCCTTTGGCTCAGGCGGCTTTGTATTTAGCTGCAGCCCCAAAATCTAATAGCGTCTTGGGCTACTTTGATGCGCTTTCTGCGGTGGAGAAAGAACGGGAAATGGAGGTGCCCAATCCGCTGAAGGATGGGAGTCGGGACAGCAAACAGTTCGGCCACGGTGCCAACTATAAATATCCCCATGCCTACCGCGATCACTGGGTCGCCCAGCAATATTTGCCCAATAACCTCCAGGGGCAGGTTTTTTATCAGCCCTCTGATCAAGGTTGGGAAGCTGAAATTGCAGCGCAGGTTTCACGAAGGCGGGAGGCTCAGCTTGATAGTGGTGAGTCGATGGCGGATGTGGTGAGCTACAGCCCCGTCAATCATGCTCAGGATCGGTGGCTGCAGCGAACAATTGGGCAGGCTGGAAACCATGCAGGGGAGATACGCGATCGCATTTTCTCTCTAACAAAACTTCAGCGACATCACGTGGTGTTAGACCTGCAGGCCAGAACCGGACTCCTAACTTGGGAAGCCCTGCGCCAAGTGCCAGAAGGCAGCGTTTATGCTTGTGTTGCAGATCTACAAGCGGCGCAGGATTTGAAGACCCAGGCCACAAAGTTGCCCGAGCTGCAGCGGCCCATCGTTGTACAAACGGCACTGCTCGATCTGCAAAAGACACTTCAGGATCAGCCCTTTGATGCGATTGTGGGGCGCAATGTGTTGATGGGGCATGAGCAGCAGTCAGAGATTGCGGCGCAGTTAGTCTCTTTACTACAGCCAACGGGAAGAATCATTTTGGCTGAGAACGTTCCCAGTCAGAGTCAGCGACTGTATGACTTGGTGGATTTGCCCAATGAGCCGGGACTCTACGATCGCTGGGTGGCGGCGGAGGAATGTCTTTATGATGTGGGAGATTTGGCTGCAAATCCTGGGGGGGTAGAGCAGCTTTTTGAGGAGTTGGGGCTACAGGTAGAAGTAATTTTAGAAGAAAGTAGCTTTGATTTATACGTGACAGCGCAGCTTTTGGAGCGGTGGTTTTCTTCGACATCGGAGCGGTTGTCTTATCGGGACCGCTTGTTGGTGCATTTGTCGGAGGGGGAAGTGGGAGAGGTGCGATCTCAAATGACCCAACAGCTCCTCAACCAAACCATCACCTGGAAGACTCAGATCGCCTACATTTCGGCTTTTCATTCAGCATGATGAGCTACTTCTCAACAGTTACGGGATAGCTATAATAGCTAAGTACTTTACTGGATCAAAAAATAGCCCGTTTACCCGAGTCGTATTGATGCAACTTGCCTTTCCTCCAGAGATTGAAGCTTTCGTTCAGCGCCAACTGAACAGTGATAAATATCAAAGTGTTGAGGATCTGATCCTCGCTGCAGTTGAACTGCTACAACAGCAGGAAGATATCTATCAAGGGCGTTTAGGTGAGCTACAGCAAGATGCCATGATCGGTTGGGAAGCATCTCAGCAGGGGCAGACCATAGATGGTCCTACCGCTATGTCTCAGGTTCGAGCTAACTTACGAGACCGCCGTGAGTCAAGTAACACGTGACTCCTCAATTTCGCCTAACTGAGCCTGCCGTTAAAGATATTGAGCAGATTGCAGATTACATCGCACAGCAGTCCAATCTAGACCGAGCCGAACAGTTTTTAGCAAAGTTGAATGACAAGTTTATAAAAATCACTCAATTCCCAAGCCTGGGGCGGCAGCGGAATGAAATTTTGCCTAACTTGCGCAGCCTTTCCCTTGAACGTTATCTGATTCTATACATGCCAATCGGCGAAGATATTGAGATCTTGAGGGTCGTCAGTGGTTATCGTGACTTATCAGCTCTATTTGATAATTAGTTTTGATTGTTTTACTTAGCTGATTCTCATGTTCCATCATTGCAATCAAAGAAGCGTTCGCCGAATCTTTACTTATCAACCTCAAGAGGAAGATAACAATGACAGCCACTCTTAATTTGACTGAGTTACCGGAAGAAGCACTCTGGGCGTTATTTGATGCGTTGGAGCCTGGAGAAACGAAAACACAGGTTTTGCTAGAACTGACTCAAAGGCCAAGCTGTATTCAAGCTGATGGATTAACGACTGCAGATATCAAACGGGTTGTTCAAGCTGACTGCCTGGTTGAGTAGGTTCACCTTGCTCTGCTTGTGACGATATTTTTTGGCTGTCTTGCGCTTCCAAGGACACTTGCATGCGTTGCGATCGCAAACGCCCCAACAGCTCCTCAAGCACATCATCTGGAACGCTCAGATGACCGATATTTCTGCTGTCTCTCTGAATGCTAAGCACAGGCATCGAGAGGACTGAGAACACCTTTTCCTCCTTTGTTGAGAACATGGGTATAAATCATAGTCGTTTTGACATCCTTGTGACCGAGCAATTCTTGAACAGTACGAATGTCATAGTTATTTTGGAGCAAATGAGTTGCAAAGCTGTGTCGAAAGGTATGGCAACTGATTCGCTTATTGATGCCTGTTTTTCGAGCTGCCTGTTTGACAGCTTTTTGCTGACTACTCTCATTGAGATGGTGTCGGCGAGTCATTTGACTGCGAGGATCGATTGAGCGCTGACTCGAAGGGAAAACGTATTGCCAGATCCATTGACGATCTGCATCGGGGTATTTGCGTTCTAGCGCATAGGGTAAATAAACAGAACCATATCCTTGTTCGAGATCTTGCTGATGCAAGCGTTTCACACCTTGTAAATGTTCTTTCAGAGGATCTGCGATACAGACGGGTAGCATAGTGAACCGACTTTTGCTCCCTTTTGCCTCTCTAACTGAGATCTGGTTCTGAGAAAAATCTAGGTCTTTAACCCTTAGCCTCAAAGCCTCTTTTAATCGTAGACCGCTACCGTACAGTAGTTGAGCAACCAATCGATAAACGCCTGAGAGTTGAGCAATGACAGCAAGAGCCTCGTCTGGCGTTAGCACTGTTGGTAAATGTTGGGAACGCTTGGCTCGAATGGCATTAATGTTTTCTCCTAGATCTCGATGTAGAACATCTCGATAGAGAAAGAGCAAGGCACTCAGCGCCTGATTTTGAGTGGACGCCGCCACATGGTCATGTACGGCTAGGTGAGTTAGAAAGGCTTCGACTTCAACAGGCCCCATCATATTAGGGTGCTGCTTGTTGTGAAAGAGAATAAAGCGACGAATCCAGTTGACGTAGCACTCTTCCGTTTTATAGGCATAGTGTTTGACGCGAAGTCGGTCGCGAACTTGGTCAAGCAGCTTTTTTGGGCGAGCTTCCATAAGGAGCAGGACTTCCAATTGATAATCGACTCGATATCAATCATAGAAAAACCGATCCTAAAGAACACGAGGATATATACGGATTTTTTCCGTATAAGATCCTGAAATCGGGATGATATACAGAAAATTTTCCGTATAAACACCTGTGGTGACATGATATGTGGAATACAATCCATATAAAAACCTATTGGGACTGTATATCAGGATTAATTCCGTATAATAAGTAGTTAGACTCCTAAACCTTCATCCAAATCCCAGTCTCGCTTTCAAGCATTCGGTGGCTTCGCTTTAATTCTCTGAGTTTCAATTGCTGAGTGTTTCGGTTGAGGCGCGTTACGCTTTGAATTTCTATTGCGAAGTGGGCTTGTTTTGGGTGGGTCAGTTATGATCCAAAAGAGTCTGCTATCAGTGCTAGTTGTGTCTAACCAGCCCATGCAAAGGACGCTCGGCTGAAGCAACTCGTTACTCTTTAAATGTTTTTGCTCGCGCCCCTGATGGCCGAGCCGTTATCCTTCTCAAGAAAAATTCTTTGCACCGTAGAAAGTTGTTTGCTCTTAACGAGCTAAGCAAGTGCAGACTCAGTTGTTTGGTGCCGATGTTACCGTGAGCCGTTCTGAATCAGTATCAAACCATTTTCCACGTTATCTCATGCCCTGCCCACAAGGGCACGAGTTCAGATTTAATAAGCGGCACTTCATCAGGAATACGCCAAGTCGATTTGGTCAAAGTAACCTGTTCATTATTGCGTGGGAGCTGATAAAAATCTGGCCCATAGAAGCTGGCGAAAGCTTCAAGTTTATCCAGTGCATCAGCACGCTCAAAAGCTTCTGCGTATAGCTCCAGTGCATGTAGAGCTGAAAAGCAACCCGCACAGCCACAGGACGTTTCTTTGCTGTTGCGAGCATGAGGGGCACTATCAGTCCCCAGAAAAAACTTAGGACTGCCAGAAGTCGCAGCTTGCAAAATTGCTTGACGATGCTCTTCAGCCTTTAATATGGGCAAGCAATAAAAATGGGGTCGAATTCCCCCTTTAAACAGAACGTTGCGGTTAAACAATAGGTGTTGTGGTGTGATTGTTGCAGCCACGTTGTCCGCAGCCAGGACAAACTCCACCGCATCTGAGGTGGTGATGTGCTCCAGCACGATCCGCAGGTTAGGAAATCGCTGTTTGAGAGGAATCAAATATTTCTCGATAAAGACTTTCTCACGATCGAACACATCAATATCTTGATCGGTTACTTCCCCGTGGAGCAATAGAGGCATGTCTACCTCCTGCATTGTTTTGAAGATGCGATCGCATCTCCGAATATCCGTTACCCCAAAATCTGAATTGGTCGTAGCCCCGGCTGGATAGTACTTGACTGCCTTAACAAACTGGGACGCTTTGGCCGCGATAATATCTTCAGGGCTAGTGTTATCGGTGAGATAGAGAGTCATCAAAGGCTCAAACTGTCTGCCAGCCGGAATCGCTGCGATAATCCGATCTCGATAGGCCGCCGCGTCTTCTACCGAGCGCACGGGGGGCTTCAAATTTGGCATGATGATAGCGCGCGAGAACTGACGCACCGTGTGCGGCAAAACCGCCTTCAGCACTTCACCATCACGTACATGTAGATGCCAGTCGTCGGGTTGGGTTATGGTGATTTGTTGCATTCTTTAATCGTAAAGTAACTCAAAACTATCGGCGGCTGAGAATAATCCAATATCTGCGAAGCTGTGAATGTGTACTCATTTGCTTGTATCTCAGGAACCTCAGCTGCAATGGATGACAGTGTACGACAGCTAGAAGATGCGTTTACAAATCAGATCAGTGATCTCCAGGTCAAGAGTCACGGCAATATAGTCAAGCTGCTTCCAGATGATCTCGAAGGCAGTCGACACCAGCGATTTATTGTGCAACTCAGTTCAGGAAAAACCCTGCTGATTGCCCACAACAGTGACCTTGCTCCCAGGGTAAAATCCGTCCAGCTCGGTGACTATGTCGAATTCTATGGTGAATACGAATGGAATCCTGAATGGGGTGTCATCCATTGGACTCACCAAGACCCAACCAAACGCCATATTGGCGGATGGATCAAGCACAACGGCAAGGTTTACCAGTAGTCACACCCAAGTTGTAAATCTCCTGGATTTCCAATACGTCTCTAACAGCCTTTTCGCACCAATGTTTTGGGATCTGTCTACGCCGGGTTCAAATCGCCCACCCTCAAGAACTGCCCGATCGTATATTCCAGAAGCGGTCAATTACGGATGCGCAATCGTTCAAGCCATCGCGCTAGGCAGCGGGAAAACCATTAATTTTCTTTAAGGCAGAGCGTAGCAGGGCGGCTTTTCAAAGCCAGTAGAATTACTTAAAATCGATCATCAAGCTAAGCTGTAAAGACAATCATAAATTAAACGCATGAGCGAGCAGACCCCCTACGAGCAGCTCGAAGTTGCAGAAGATGCAACCTTCGACGATATCCAATCCGCCCGCGATCGCATGTTCAAAGTCTATCAAGACGATGAGCGGAACCGAGCGCAGGTTGAGGTGGCCTACGACGCCATTCTTATGGATCGACTGCGTAAGCGCCAAGAAGGCAAAATAAAGGTTCCAGAAGGGATCCGGTTTGCAGAGCGGCTCACGGATAAGCAGCCGAAACTGTCACTGCCCAGAGTGAACCCGTCATCGTCCTGGATGCAGCGGACGATGGATACCCCCAACACCCGAGAAATTTCGATACTGGGCGGTACCTACGCGGCTCTCGGCCTCGTGGGCGTCTTGGCTCAGCAGAACGGTGCGGCCAGCCCTAGCGTTCTACAGTTCTTGCTCGCCATTGGCTTTGGTATCAATCTCTATTGGCTCAACCGCAAAGAACAGAAGCTGGGACGGGCGGTGCTGCTCTCCCTCGCCGCATTGGTCATTGGCGGACTAATTGGAGCTGCATTCCTGCAGGGCTTCCATCAAAGTGGCCTGCTTGCGGGAGCGGCTCAAGACGATGCCGTGATTACCGTGGCCGTTCTGTTTATATTTTGGTTGGTGAGTAGTTTCCTCCGCTAGGGAGCGGCTCCAGCTCTCTATGCTAGGCAATGAGCATACGTTCGCAAGGTCCGGTTTCTACTCATTTCGCTCCTCGAAGCTGGACGGTTTGAGTTCACCCACCCTGGCTTGCAGCACTTGCGTTTGATTCTCGCGTTTGACTTCAATCTCAAGCAGATCGCCGGGAACCGTACCCTCAACGACTTGCTGCACCTGCTCGCTGTCCTCGATGAGCGTTTTGTTTATTTGAGTGATCAGATCGCCCGGCTCAAGCCCAGCTTGCTCAGCGGGCGAGTTAGGAACGGTCTGCATCACTAAAACCCCTTTGCTATCGGGCAGTGAGATATCAGGCTGTTGCTCCTGCAGCCGCGCCCGCAGTTCTGGAGATAGATTTGCCATCTGAATGCCAAGATAGGCATGCTGGGCTTTCCCGGTTGCGATTAGCTGTTGGGCAATTCGGTTCGCGACGGCGACAGGAATCGCAAACCCTAGGCCTTGGGCACCACTGATAATCGCTGTATTGACGCCAATGACTTCTCCTCTGAGATCAAGGAGGGGGCCACCTGAGTTGCCGGGATTGATGGCGGCGTCGGTTTGAATAAAGTCAACCCGCTGGTCAGGACTACCAATGGCGGCGCTGGAGCGTCCGGTGGCGCTGATGATGCCGACGGTGACGGTGTTGTTCAGCCCCAAGGGGTTACCAATGGCGATGGCCCACTGTCCTGGCAAGAGGTTCTCTGAGTTGCCAAGTTTGGCGACGGGTAAATCTTGGGCGTCAATTTTCACAACGGCTACGTCTGTCAGGGGATCGGCCCCGAGGACTTCGCCCTGAAACTGCTGCCCGTCTTTGAGGACAACAAACACCTGATCGGCCTGATCAACGACGTGGGCATTGGTCAAAATCAGCCCTTTAGAATCAAAAATAAAGCCTGAGCCTGTGCCGCGCTCAGTCCGTTCTTGAGGCCGCTCAAAGAAGGGATCGGATTGACCCACGGTGCGAGAAGCGTTGATTCTAACGACGGCAGGTCCGACCTGATCGACGACTTTGACGATGTCTTCATTGTCTGCGGGCAGATCGACTGCGGGTGGGGCTGTCGTCGCGGGCTGGAGTGGAGACTCGCTATTCCTCGGCTGAATTGCGGTGCAGCCTTGCAGTCCTAAAAGTGCGATCGCAAGTATGGGGGACAGGGGTCGTAACATCTGAGGCGGGGGTAGAACTGTCTTCACTCTAACCTGGGGCGGTCATTGTCTTGAGCGACAGATCTCTTGGCGCGCTTGGGGATGGCTGGCAAAATAGTCTGCTAACCACTGGCAGCCTTGGCCGAGAAGCAACTGAGTCCGCTCTAGCGTCGTCTCTTCGACGGGCCAAGCTTTCGCCTGCAGATCGTTTTGGGCAATGGCCAGTAGCTCTTGATTTGAGAGGAACTGCAGGCTATGAATCAGATCTTGATGCCCTGTGAAGGCCGTTTTTAGCTTGCCTTGGCGGTTCCAGATTTCGAGCGTGCCATCCTTGGTGCCGGTGGCAAGATACTGCCCATCGGGGCTAAAGCTCGTCCGATAAACGAGGCTAGACTCATGCTTCAGCGTGGCTAGCTGCTTGCCCTGGACCGTCCAAATCTTGGCTGTGCCATCCCCTGCCGCCGTGGCAATTCGCTGACCTCGGGGGCCAAATCCAACGTCGTGGACTGCGCTATGATGCCCCGTTAACGTTACCAGCTCTTGACCCTGAACCGTCCATAACTTGGCGGTGGCATCATCTGAAGCTGTGGCAATTTTTTGCCCGTCTGAGCTAAAGCTGACGCCATAGACCGCTGCGCGATGGCCTTCAAAGGAGGCGAGCTGCTGCCCTTCTGCCGTCCATAGCTTAGCTGTGCCGTCTCTGGAAGCAGTGGCCAGTTGATAGCCATCTGGACTGAACTGTAGACGATAAATTGTATCGGGGTGGGCCAAAAATGTGGTGGGCTGTCGTCCCTTCAGCGTCCAGATGCGGACGGTGCCCTGTCTAGAAGCCGCCGCAAATTTTTGACTGTCAGGGCTAAAGGCCAGACTGGTCATCACTTCTGACTTAAGAGGAAAGGTTCGTAGCTTGCGGCCCTGGCGGTCTGAGAGGAATAGCGTTCCATCTTTTAGGGCCGTGAGGATGTACTGTCCGTTTGGGCTAAGGCTTCGGCTGGTAATGCGTTGGGCATCTGCCTGTCGGGGTAGCTCGTTGGGCTGCTTTAGCGTCCAGAGGTGAGCGATGGTTTCATCATCGGCTGCGGTTGCTAGGGCCTGCCCCTTAGGGCTGAACTCCGCTGCATAGACTGCCCCGCGATGACCCGCCAGCGTTCTTTGTAGAACTGCCTGCTTAGGATTACGGACGTCCCAGACCTTGACGGTGCGATCTCCGGAGGTGGTTGCCAACCGTTGAGCATCGGCACTAAAGCTCAGGTCGTAGACCGGTCGCTGATGTCCCTGTAGCGTCTTGATGAGCTTGCCTTGCGGGGACCAGAGCTTCACCTGTGTGTCACCGGAGGCCGTCGCAATATACTGGCCATCGGGGCTGAAGCTGACGTCAAAGACGGGTTCCTGGTGGCCGCTGAGGGTTGCGAGTTCCAGGCCTTGAAGCGTCCACAGCTTCGCGGTTTTATCCCGTGAGGTGGTGGCTAGTATTTCACCATCAGGACTAAAGGCAATGCTGTAGACGTCGCCTGGGTGACTGAGCTGTATGAGTTCCTGTCCCTGTAGCGTCCAGAGGCGGGCGGTGCCGTCCTGAGAGGCCGTGGCGATGCGTTGACCGTCGGGGCTAAAGACGGCGTTGTAGACGTCGCCCTGATGTCCTGTAAAGGTTGCCAGGTTCTTCCCCCGTAGCGTCCAAAGCTTAACCGAGCCATCTTTGGAGGCGGTGACCAACTGTTGCCCATCTGGACGGAAATTGACGCTGTAGACATCGCCTTGGTGACCCTTGAACGTGTTTATTTCCTTGCCCTGTACAGTCCAAAGCTTGATGGTTCCGTCTCGGGAGGCGGTCGCAATCTGATCTTTGGTGGGGCTAAATCGAATGCTAGTGATGCTGGCTTCATGGCCTTCTAAGCGGTTTCGCTCATCAATTTTGTCCAGAATTTCCTGCAGGGCCGTCAGGGGTGATGTGGTGGGGTAATCTTCGCGGAGTTGCTGAGCTGAGACAAGGGTCGTTAAGACCTGACTGGACTCCATTGCTGTAATTAGGGCCTCGATCTGACTAAATTCAAATTGCTTTAGGGCGCTCTTGCCGGCCCACTCTAGCGCCTGAGCCTGCGATTGACGCTGCTGTCGCCAGCTATAGCCGAGCCAGCCGGTTGAGACAATCGCCCCGATTAAAGAGAACGCCAAAATACCGGACCCCAGCCGCAGCCGTCGCTGGGCTTCTCTATAGGCATCGGCAAGCTGCTGCTTGGCGTTTTTCTCGGCGGCTAGCTGTGTTTCTAGAAGTTGAACCTGTCGCGCTTCGCGTTCTGCAGCCAAAACCAGTCTGTTATCTAAGGCTTGGCTGGCGGCTAAGAATTGATAGTCCTGGCTGCTCAGGCTGCTGCCGGTGGCCCACTGCAGGGCGCTCTGTAGGGCCTGTCCCTGCAGAAGTTGAGATTCGTCAATGCGGTGGGAGGCTTCCCAATTTGCGATCGCACTGGCGTAGGGGCGCAGGCGGCTGAAGGTGAGGTCAATCCACTGCTGGTTGAAGATCTCGCGGTAAATGCGGTTGTAGAGACGGAGCTGGTCTTGGTGCTGAACGATGAGACCGCACAGACGTAGCTCACTTTGCTCAGGACTGTTATCGATGGCCATCTGTCCCTGCTGCCAAATGGTTTGATAAAGGCCCAAAAGCTGGCCGAGGGTCTGGGGGTTGCGGCAGATGCGGTCTCTGATGGTTCGCAGGTGAATCGGCTGATCTTGAGATTCCCAGTGGGTGATCACTTGCGATCTCACAAACTGCTCCACTGCCTCAGCTTCTTGCCCTGCTTTAATCTCAAGATCAGCTCGAGCAATGCCCTGGCACAGCTTCTGCGTTAAAAAAGGCTGACCGCCGGTCCAGTCCAAAATCTCTTGCAGCACCTCTCCCGGACGCTCTGCAATGCTCTCTAACCCCTGCGCCAGCGGCTGAGCTTCAGCAAACTGAAACCCCGTCAATTCAATCGCTTGCCCAATATTAAAGAGTGTCTGAGCCTTATCTCGGATCAGATTAGCGGGTGCCACCACGCCAAATAGAGCGAAGGTCAGGCGCTCGTAGGCAGGGTCATCGGCCCGCTGGTTATAGCAAGAGCGAATCAGGGCAAAGAAATCATCCAGAGAAAAGTCAAGGCTCAAAACCTTATCAATCTCATCGAGAAAGATAAAGATCTGCAGATCGGGGCAATAGACCCGCAGCACATCCTCTAGGAACTGGTTGAGCTGCTGTACCGGGTTTAAGTGGGCATGGTCTAACAACCAACTCTTAAGATTCACGTCTTGCGTGAGCTGTAGGCCCTGCCAAAGCTGCGTCATCACGCCGCCGTACCACTGCTGTGGCGTGGCCTGTCCCCCCATCACCGTCATATCGATAGAGACACAGCACATGCCCAGCGCCCGAAGCTGGTGCATCGCCTGTACCCGCAAGCTCGACTTGCCCATCTGGCGGCAGTTAAAAACATAGCAAAACTGGCCTGCCTTGAGCGCCGTTAATAGCTCAGTATCGGCCTGACGAACCACGTAGGTGGGATGGTTGAATCCCAGGCTGCCCCCTACCTTGTAACGATCCGGTAATGTTTGCATCGGCGGCTCCCGTTCCGTCCCTAAAGACAGGTGCTAAAGTACTGCCGGTAAAGCTCGCAGCTAGGCCGGACCGTATCACCCGTAAGCGTTACAAGGCCCATGCTTTCAAGCTGATATGTTTGCCTCGGTTCAAGCTGTACGCCGTCCTGAGACTCGACCACCTGTTTCATCGCGGCTGCCAGATCCGGTTGTCGATGGAGCGTATCCCAGGCAGCACGCAGATGATCGCCATAGATGCCGCCCTGGGTGGGGGCCTGCTCCAAAAGCTGGTTACAGGGCATCTGCTGATTTTGTAGGGCATCAAGGGCAATCTGAACGAGGTATGGGTGTCCCCCCACCTGCTCCATCAGCGTTTTTGCTATCGGCTCTAAGGTGGGGGCAGACCAGTCTAATCCCCAAACCTGTGCTAGCTGCTGCATTTGTGCAAGATTAAAACCTTCCAGATGCACTGGCCACCCAACGTTGAAGGGTGATTGATTGGCATCAAGGTCGATGTATATTTCAGTGGCATGGGCAATGACGAGGCGTAGATTGGCCCAGATGTCTTGATTATTGGCCTCTTCATTCCAAGAGCGCAGCATGGGCAAGAAATCCTGGGCAATCTCAGGAAATTCGAAGATGCGATCAACGTTGTCAAGGCCCAGCACTAACGGACTTTCAAGCTGCGATAAAACCTGTGTTTGCACATAGGTTTTGCAGCTAATTAAGCTGCCGTACAGTTCCTCTGACCAGTCTTCATCTAAGACCGGCTTCAAGCCTAGCTCTCGACTGATATTGGCGCAAAACCAACGCAGAAACTTATCCAGCGTTGCGAAAATCCCCGTTTCTGCCTCTCGCAAATTTAGGTAAACCGGCTGGCACCCTCGACTTTCGGCATGGGCCAAAATACGGCGCAGTAGAGAGGTTTTGCCCATCTTCTCTGGCGCTCTGATGCGGATGAGTGCTCCGGGCTGCAGCGCTTGCTGACTGCAGTCTGCCTCTACGGGGGGACGTTCGATATAGAAGGGTGAATCGTAGGGAACCGGGACTCGATAGCTAAAGGATAGATCGCCGGTAGAGGTGGGGAGGGCACTGCTCTGCTGCCATTGAGGATACTGGGTCTCCTGCAGCCATTCTCGCAAGATATTAAACTTCCCAGGTCCTCTACCGTAAACTTCTAGCTCTGGACAGTAAACGGCGTTGTCTCCCTGTTGGGTAAATGAGGCATACACCGAGGTCATTTGCTTCTTGTAGGTCTCGTGGCTGGCGGCTTCTGCGAGCTTCCAGACCTGTTTGTCGGGTTTACGCCAGTTCTCATAGGCAAATCGAACCAAGAAGACCGCTTTGAGTCGACCGCGAAGCTGATAGTCTTTGGCAATCTGTTGCAGGAAATTATCCCAGCCTTGGGGTTTCATGGGCTAACATTCACGAATTGAGTGCTCAGCGTACCGTCGCTCCTTTTCCCCGATGACGGCTTGCGTTTAAGCTATATGACCGGCATATGGTGGATTTGAGTTCCTGAAATATAGAGTGCTGTGGAGGGGACGATTACCTTCTTCTATTAATCTCTACCAATTTCTACTTTACGCGAAGTTTAGAGTTACGGATTGCCCTTACTTGCCCCATCTGATTAGACTGACATGCCGTCTTGGCGTGGCTAAGGTTGTGAGTACAGTCAAGGTGAAATGTTTTGGAGTGCAAGAAGAATGGTTAAGTTACCAACCATACTCGCAACAGCCATCGTGTTGGGAGCCGCTGCGTTGACTTCCCCGGCGACAGCTGTCAGCCCTGAAAGCCTCGTGGAAGAAGCAGATGTTTTGGTTCAGGATGTGGGGGACGGAGAACTGGTTGCGGGACGGATCCCTTGGGAGCGGCAGCGCCATTCGGGGAAACGGGTTTACGAGGATAGTTTTGAGCTTTATTACATTAAGAACTGCCGATATCGCCTGACGCTGGAACAGTGCTACTCCCTCTTCGAACGCGATTATCGCTATGGCAGCAGAGGAAGAGATCGCTTCCGGCGGCGCAGGGTTTTGCGTGGACAGCGAGTGTTTGGCCGCTATGACAATGACCTGTGGCGACGCAGTAAAGACGCGGATGATCTCTGGCGACTGCGAGACCGGAGACGCATTAAAGTGCTTTCGCCAGATCGACGTCTTAAAAATCAGCGAGACTCTCTTAAGAAGCAGATCAGGCTGAGAAATCGGCAGTTGAATCGTCGAGACCAGAGAATTGACGAGCTTAAGGATCGTCTTGAAGATATTACAGAACGCGATCGCAACCGTGATCGACGGCGCGCTCGTAGACGCAGAAATCGAGACGACGATTAAAGTTTGCCGGGGGCATGATGGATCACGAACTACTGATGGGTACTCTGTCAGTAGTCCTCTGTTCCCAGTGGCAATGGATGGGTCAATCGCATACGCTAGAGGAGCACTCAATGGCACCTCAAAAGGGCTGGTTTAAGAAATTGAGTAGAGATATACAAGATATAAAAGGACTCGGCGTGACCAAGGCACTGGGCAGCATTGCGTTTTGTATGGCGCTCGTCGGTCAGTTGGGCGCTAGTTCAGCCGCGGCATCAGGCGGCTTCAATGGTTTGAGCGGTGATGCAGAATCGCTAGCAATCGTCATTTTAGATAGTGATACGCTGCATCAATCTGACCCAGACTGTAAATATCCGCCCTGTGACTAGGGGGCTAATCACTTTGCCTGTCTGAGACTTGAGGTCTGACTGAATAGTGAACTGGGTCTTAAGCTTCTCCTACTTTTTTCTCTGTTCTCAACATCTGCTTTTACGCTGAGAGTAGAGAACTGTAGCGATTGGCTCCAAAAAGCATGAAATGGATAGTCAAGCACCGGTTAGTGGCTCTGTTGCTGGCCGCAGCTATGTTTTTCTGGGCCAGTCTTGGAGCCATGGCCCAGAGTTCGTCCCCGAGTCTGACACCCAGCCCTTCAGCCAATGGTGCTTCGATGGCTCAGGTGACGCTCGACGATCAGCCGCTCTTTCCCCTACAGCATCCTATGGGGGCGTTTTCGGTTCAAGAGCGAGCGAGTGCGGTCAGCCAGCGGTTAAAACGTCTAGCAAAAGATCCTGAGGTTGATGCTGCAACGTCTTTCCAGGTGAGGTCAGCCCCCGATAGGGCTGACATTGTAGCGGGCGAACAGATTATTCTCACAATCACAACCAAAGATGCGCAATCTGCGGGTCGTTCAACTCAAGATTTAGCTAGTGGCCACGTCAGCATCATTCAGCAGGCTATCGATCAATACCGAGAGACCCATGACTCTAGGCATGTGCTGCATCGTGGGATTTATGTTGCGATCGCAACCACCCTTTTCCTGATTGCCTTAATTTTTCTCAGAATTTTATTGCCAAGGTTCCACGCCAGACTCAACAGTTGGAAAGGCAGCCGGATTCGGGCGATTAGAATTCAGCAGCTTGAGCTTTTATCAGAAGACCAGATCATCGGTCTACTGGTCAGCACCACTAAATTCCTGCGTCAGCCCCTAGTGCTGGGGCTGCTCTATTGTTATGTGCTGGCAGTTCTGGGGATATTCCCAGGTACGAAGGGCCTTGCCATGCAGCTTCTAGACTACTTGATTGCAGCCATCAAACTGCTGTGGGACGGCTTCATTGCCTATTTACCCAATCTCGCTGTTCTGGTTGTGATTGGTGCATTCGCCTACTACATCACGAAGTTCTTCAAGCTGATTCTTTCCAGCATTGAGCGAGGCATTATTGGCTTTCCGGGCTTCTATCAAGAATGGGCAAAACCCACCTCTCAGATTGTGCAATTTCTGATTATTACCGGTGCGATCGCCATTGCCGTTCCCTATCTCCCTGGTGCCGGTTCCCCCGCCCTGCAGGGAATTTCTATCTTTTTAGGAATCTTCGTTTCCTTGGGGGCAACCGCCGTCGTTGCCAACGTGTTTGCCGGTTTAGCACTGACCTATACCCGTGCGTTTCATCCCGGCGATCGCGTCAAAATTGCCGACACCACTGGAGACGTGGTGGAGCGCACCTTCTTAGTGACCCGAGTCAGCACACCTAAAAATGTAGTCGTGACGATTCCCAACAGTATGGTGCTGGCCAATCACATCATCAACTTCAGCGCCGCAGAAGATCCCGCCGGTTTAATTTTGCACACCACAATCACCCTCGGATATGATGTACCCTGGCCCAGGGTACACGAGGTTTTAATTGCTGCAGCCCTAGCAACGCAACATATTCTGCCAGAGCCATCTCCCTTTGTCTTACAGACCAGCTTGGGAGACTTCAATGTCAGCTACGAGATCAATGCTTATACCGATCAGCCCAGCAAGATGATGACGATCTACTCTGAGCTTCATCAGCAGATTCAAAGCCACTGTAACGAAGCAGATATCGAGATTCTCTCGCCTCACTACGCGGCGGTGCGGGACGGCAATCAAACGACGATCCCCGAAGATTATCTGCCTAAAAATTATTCAGCACCTGGCTTTCGAATCAACCCTCTATCTGCCCCTTTTCAGCAAGGGCAAGTCAACGGTCAGAAAGAGAACTAGCGTTACTGCCGTTCCCCTACCAATGGTCAACTGTACTCCGGCAGCGTTGTATCTGTGAGCAGCGCTAGGTCAGGACTGGCCTGTAGTGCTCTGTTCAAAATTGAGATGGGTTCTTGATTGAGGGGCCATGCAAAGGCGTGGCGGAAGGCGTTCTCCTGACAGGTTTTGAGTTGGGAAAAGCTAATAATGTCATGGGTCAATAGACTCTCATACTCAAACGGGAGTCGAACGTTGTGCAGTCCAGCATTGTCCGTACAGATCGCAATATCTACGCCAGCCTCAAAGCAGCGGTCGAACACCACCTTCAGCTGTTGAATATCCTGCAGTGTACCCGTCTTCAAATAGGTCGTGGGGCAAATCTCTAGACACTGCTTACGTTGGGCGACTAATGGCAGCAATTCTGGGTGCAGCAGCGGAATCTGAATGCCGTGACCGATTCGCATCAAATAGGGCAGCAGTTCTGGATGACAACCCTCTGTGGTTTCATAGACGTGACCTGTGGTGTTGAGGCCCAGATTGCGTGCGTAGGCATAGAGTTCAACAAACTCATCCATCCGTTCGCCATAGAGAGCATCGCCCCCGGCTATGTCGATACCGCAAATATAGTTCGGCATCTGAGCGGCCAGATCGACAATGGCGCGATTCACCTCATAGGGCAGCCGTGAGTGCATACACAGAATTTGGCTGGTAATAATGGGGTATTCATTGAGCTGACTGGCTTGACCCACCGTTTCTACAATTTGGGCCATGCGGTCGATCCGCTGAGTCTGACTGAGATCTTCTGGCGTTCGATAATAGGGCGTGTAGCGCAGCTCTAAATAGGCAAGATTCTCAAAGACATAAGCTCCCCGCATCAGTCGATAGATAAAGTAGGGCAGCGTCTCGTTATTTTGAACACTTTCCACCAGCGTATGTAGCTCTAGGTACTCAGCCAAAGAGCTTCGAGGACGGGTGTAGAAGTCCTCGAAGGCGGTGTAGTCGATAAATTGTTGAGCTAAATCAGAGTGGCTGCGCTGGAAGAACCGCCACAGAACGCGAGGTACAACGGAGCCACCTAGATGGCGATGAAGTTCAGCATAGAGCGCCATTAAATTCCCCGGTTATTTTAGATGTGAAAGCTATTCCTACAACTATAAACAAAAATTAACAATTTGACTGCAGGATATGATTTCGGATGTTGTCTACGCCTGACCAGTACCAATCCATCTGGGTGAGGAGTGCATAGATGATGAATTTCAGGTTGTCTTCATGCTGTTTGAAAACAGGTTGAAACCCGGTCTGTATTAGCTTTTGCGGGTCGCCCCAGGTATGCACGACATAGTTTTTAATGCCGTCCGGTACCTGCACCTCTTTGGTAATTGGCTGCAGTGAGGCGGGCAGGAGCGTGGCCACCTGCTCGATCATGTCCTTGACGGAAGTGGGCTGTCCTTGACCAATGTTGTAGGTCAAGTCCGAAATGTCTTCTAGCGTTGGTTGGGGCTTCGGTAGGGTTAGCAAATGCAGGATAGCGCGGCAGACTTCGGCAGCGAAGATGGTGTCTCTAGTTTGGGTGCCAGGTTTAAAGTGGCCGTCCCGTCCCCAGACTTCAAAGGGCTGCTGTTCTAGAGCGTGCCAGACTAATTGTGTATAAAGATTCCCAACTTTGCCTTTGTGTTTTTCGGTGACGCCGTATACCGAGAAAAATCGACAAATTTGAACGGTTAGGTCGTCCGCTAGGGTTTGCTGCACCGCCATATCTTCCATGACCAGCTTAGTAAGTTCGTAGAGAGAGCCGGGCCAGACGGGTTGGGTCTCGACAGAAGGGCGCGTCTTGCACAAGCTACTGGTAGACGCAAAAATCAACCGGATTCTGGCCTGAACGCACCATTCTAAGACGGCTTTCCAGGTTTCGATTTCGTCAGTGACGTCCGCTAGGGTTTGAAAATGAGGGGCGCTGGAGCGTCCACCGACAAAAATAAGAATGTCAGGTCGATGGGGTGGATCTTGGGCGTATTGGAGATGCGATCGCACGTCCACATTTTCTCGACAAGGCTCTGGTAGATTACTGCGTTGGCCCAGACGCAAATCATCATTAACGTATAAATTCTGGGGCGAGAAGCCAAACTCATAGAGCTTCGTAACGAGATGCGATCCCACCTGTCCGCAGCCGCCCATGATACAAATTTTTTTGTCGCGGAGCCGTGTAATTTCTTTTAAATGTGGGTCTTGAGTTGCTTTTTTGAAATACCACTGCTGTAGCTCTTCACCTTTATAGGGCAGAGACACGGGTAGGTTTGACATCTCAAAACGCTCCACATTGGCATTCAACCTGTGCGAACTCACAGCAGACTCACCGACATCATAAAGGGAGATGACTCAGCCTTGCTTGTCTTCTGCTTTAATGGCTCGAGGCAGATTTGAACTGCCGACCTTGGGCTTATGAGTCCCCTGCTCTAACCAACTGAGCTACCGAGCCAGATCACGAATGTTGCGAAATACAACCAACAGTCTTGTAACTTAACATAACCCCTGTTGCGATTGCTATAGCAACATTCAAGATAACGATCCTGTTGCTCATATTTCTGGATGGTCGTCCAGGATCTAAATTATATAAAAGAGATTATATAAAAGAGCCGTAAAGCAGATTCTTGAACGCTTCAAAGCATTGTGTTCAAGAGTCCTAAAACGGCGGCTCGGCCACAGGCTGATCCTGCAGCGTTTGCAAAAACTCTAGTAGCTCTTCATCCGTGAGCTGCTGGCGAGATCGCTTATTGTAAGTCTGCTCCAGGTACTGCCGACCTTGCGTATTGGTCCACCCTAAACGCTTTAGCTCTACATCTGTTTGAGCAATGATATCGGACAAATCAATCGGGTCAGCAGCCGGGGGAGCTGCCTTCTTCGTCGAACGACGGCGGCCATTGCGAGCTTTTGATGTCGCTACTGGCTCTGGATCCAAAAACTCTGAAGCCATTTCCACCGGATCTTCCCACGCTGGGGGTTGCCCAGAAAGCGACAGCTCTAGCTCATTTTCCTGGGAAGCTGGATTCAGTTGGGCCGGGGGAGGCTCTGGCTGATCTAGTAAGTGAGCATAGCCAGACTCAATTCCCAAGACAACCAAAGCGCGACTGCGAGCCTGATCCTCGGCCTGTTCAACCGTCTCTGCCGCAGATAAACCTGTCGCCAGCGTTACCTCTCCCACCTGAACAATGGCCCGCACCACATAATGTCCCTGCTGCATGTGCACTAGCTCAGAGGTGAGACTGCCCATTGGGTATTGAGTTCTGAACTGCGAGTACATGACAACAAGCCTTGGAGATAAAGCGCGTAATGAAGATTGCTCTTTGCTATCTTGGCATCCTCACGATTGACTTTCGGAATGAGGGGCTAGGACTTTTCATGCTCTGCCCTGTAGATTCAAAAGACTGCCACAGACATTAAGAAGACTCTCTAAAAGCTATCTCAAATAGCAATCACAACTTCTTTAAAGTGTCGAAAGTTCTCAAAAGAGATCATGATATCGCTCGAGAGTTCTCCTATATGTGTCTATGGTATTCAGGTGACGAGTGGTGAACTCTGAAAAACTCTGCTCCGTTTTCTAGCTGAAAGATTCGTACGAGAGTGATACAAATAGAGGAATTCGGGTGCGCTAGAGTAGGCTTATAAAAAACAAGGCCCATCATAGCGTACGTCAACATCTCAGCAGAATGGCTAAAGTATAAACCTGTCAGGGAGCTTTCTCTGTGTCCCAAGCCGCCAAGGTGATTAGAAGCCAATACGACCGCAAAGTGCAAGCGATTCAATCAGATGTTTTGCGGATGGGGGCGCTTGTGGAACAGTCTGCCTGGCTTGCTCACCAAGCTTTGTTTGAGCGGAATGTTGAGGTCGTCGATCGGCTGGCTCGTCAGGATAAGCAAATTGATCTGTACTATCGTCAAATTGAGGAGAGTTGTCTGCAGTTAATTGCACTGCAGTCTCCCGTTGCCACAGATCTGCGACTCATTGGTACGCTCATGCAGCTTGTGCGGGACCTAGAACGCATTGGTGATTATGCAGAAGACCTAGGCGAGGTCTCGATTCAGCTATTTCCCTACCCGGTCCCGCTCTACATTGATGATGTCGAGCATATGTCGAATTTGACGCGGGCGATGCTTTCTATGAGTCTTGCTGCCCTGACAAACCTAGACGCAGAGTCTGGCCTTGAAATCAAAAAGCGAGATGATGCCGTTGACGATTGCTACACTCGAATTTACGAGATCCTCGCCCAGACCACTAATATCCAAGGATCTGTTGAACCCTTGCTGCTAATGATGTTGGTCATTCGCGCCCTAGAGCGGATGGCCGACCACGCCACGAATATTGGCAAGCGGGTTGCCTATGTTGTCACAGGCCAACGATAATCTCTTTTGCTTCTGGTTTGACAGTTGAACATCTGTAGGGAACGATGATTAGTTAAGGCATGCAGTGAAATGAGTCATTTCATAGCTCTCTACTCTGTGCCCTCCGTTGATGCCTTAGATTTCATGACAGTAAGACGAGAAAGTGTCTGCTGGACAAGCGGTTAAAACTCAACAGAGACTATTCGCAACCGCAACCCATCTTCGATAGGTTTCCTGCTGATATGACTGGGGCATTGATCTAAATCCAACCGCGAATTTGCCGACCGAGTTGTCATCGGCTGATTTCTAAAATGTTGGGGTCAACAACGGACATTATTTCTGCCTGAGAACTAAGGATCCCTACCTGCATGGAACTTTCGATTAGCTCGCTGCTCAAGAGCTTTACAGACGATAAGCTAGTTGCCCCCAAAGTCTTAGAAAAAAAATTAAACTGCGAAGAAGAATCGAGCCTGCAGTATCTCCAGATTGCCCTTGATGCCCTGGTCCGCATTGGTGTCTTAACAAAGGAACGGGGGCGGTATCGACGGGCTTTAGAAGAAGAGCTAGTGGAGGGCAAACTTCGCTGTTCGAGTAAAGGCTTCTGTTTCGCAATTCAAGATGCTGAAGAGACTGAAGATATCTATATTCGAGAGAGCCAGCTCAACAATGCCTGGAATGGCGATCGCGTACTCGTCAAAGTCACAAAGGAAGGCCGTCGTCGCCGCAGCCCAGAAGGCGAAGTGCGGGTGATCTTAGAACGTGCAAATCCGTCAGTGATTGCTCGGGTCAAAGAAGTTGAAACCGATCAGTTCCGAGCCGTGCCGCTGGATGATCGTCTGCTGTTTGAGCTAGAGCTAGACGCTAAGAAACACGACATTGCTCTCAAAGAAGCGATCGAAAATCTGGTGCATGTTGAGGTGCTGCAGTATCCGTTAGGTCCGCTGCATCCTAAGGGCCGGGTGACGCAGGTGCTGGGTAGTGATGCCCAGTCTGCCGCGGATACCGAGCTGGTGTATTGCAAATACGATCTGCCGCGCACGTTCCCTGATTCAGTGCAGGAAGCTGTCGAGGCGCTGCCCCGTAAGTTGCGGAAGGCTGATCAAAAGAAGCGAGTGACCTTGCAAAAGGTGCCCACGCTGACCATTGGCAATGCGGATCAGGCGACGAGCCTCGACCATGCGCTGTCATTAGAATCTGTTAAAGGCGGCAATTGGCAGTTGGGGGTTCATGTCGTGGACCTGTCCTATTATTTGCCCATCGGTGAGACTCTGACCCAAGAAGCAGCTCGCCGCGGGCATACGATGTGTCTAGGGGACAAGGTGCTGGCGCTGTATCCTGAGGAGCTGCTGGAGCGCATTGGTGCCCTATTGCCGAAAACAGAGCGGTTAGCCATCTCTGTATTGATGACGCTCACCCCTGAGGGTGAAGTCGTTGAGTTTGAGGTGCAGCCCTCGGTGATCAATGTAGACCACCAGCTCAGCTATCAGGATGCCCAACGGGTACTCGACCGTAAAGAACAGAAGACGCCCGAAGCGAAGAAGCTGGCTGCAGTGCATGATTTAGTCGATCAGTTCCAGCAGGTGAGTCAGGCCCTACGGCAGCAGCGGCAGCAGCGGGGCAGCTTTGTGCTGCCGTTGGTTTCTCCGCCGCTGCGTATGTGTGGTGATGATGATGCGTTGGGAGTGGTGGTGAGCGCGCCAGAGGATGCTCGGGCCATGGTTGCTGAGTTTTTGGTGTTAGCGAATCACTTGGTGATCAATCATCTCAACGCCTTAGGGGTGCCGGCTGTGTATCGTGTTCAGTCACCGCCGGATGTGCAGGATATTCAGGATGTGCTGAAGCTGGCGAGTAATGTAGGGGTGCCGCTTTCCCTGCAGGATGAAGAGGCTGTCCAGCCCCAGGATTACCAGGCCTGTGTTGAGAAATTTCAGGGAGCAGAGCAGGCTCCGATTCTCTATGATTTGCTGAAAGGAACCCTGAAGCCCGCGACCCACCATGATGCTTCGGGGCCGCACTTTGGTCTCGCCCATGTGCAGAACTATGGCCAATTTGCGTCGCCCCTCAATCGCTACAGCGATTTGCTCAATCAGTATGTGCTGCAGGCTGTGTTTGCAGAGGGACGGGACCGACGCACGACCAGAGCGAAAGAAAAGGTGAATCTGCGTCACAGTTCCTGTCACGGCCAAATTAGCTGGAACGTTTTGCCGCCTGAGACGCAGCGACAGCTTGAAGGTGCGATCGCAACTGCTATCCCTCAACTCAATGAAGCGGAGCAGCTCTGTCGCCAAGCCGAGGGAGACTTGCTGGGTCTGCAGAAAACCAAGCAGATGCAGGGCCACACTGGGCAAGTTTTGCAGGGTGTAATTACGGGCATTCAGTCCTATGGTTTCTTTGTCCGCATTGAAGATCTGATGGTCGAAGGCCTCGTCCACGTTAGTTCGCTCAAGGATGACTGGTACGAATATCGCTCACGTCAACAAACCCTGATTGGGCGCAAGAACCGTCGCCAATATCAACTGGGGGATCGCGTTGAAGTTGAGGTCAAGAGCGTTGACTACTATCGACAGCAGATTGATTTGGTTGTTGTTGGAGGCGGCAGCGAAGCCTCTGAAGAAGATCTAGAAACCGAGCCTGTGATCCCGAAAGGGTCTGGCGAAGAAGAATAGGCGATAAGGAATGCTTGAAGGAGGAGGAGGCAGGCCAATGGAGGCCATGGAATTCTTTCGACTCAGTGAAGGACGTTGGCAATCGCAACGCACGACTCACCATTTACTGCTCCGTCGGTCTGAGATCGGTCAGACTGAAATTTTGGTTGAGGTCTTAGCCGTTGAATATCCCAAAGTTGTAGAGATCTGTCACCTGCACCAGATAGATGCCAGCTTAGTGATTGGTGGTTGCCAAGTGAGCTGGAAAGGCTCGATGGCCTGGGATAATCAAAGTGATGCTCATGAGGGTTCGACCGTGTTTGTTCTGGTGCCGGACGGATCTGACGCGCAGCAAGGAAAGCTCTTACGGGAGCGGGGCTATGCCGAAAGCGTGCCGGTGGTGGGTCGCTATCAGGTTGATGGCGAGGGGCTTATTCTCACCACTGAGTATGAAACCATGAGTTCAGTGGAGCGCTTCTGTTTTTTGAATGACAACGTGCGGTTACGCACCAACACAGTGAAGCAGTTTGGGGGATTCAGTGCCGCCTCTTTCTGCACAGAACGCCGGATCATCGATGGGGAAACCGATGATATTTCTGATAATCTCACCTCTCAATTTTTAGAGTTCACACCATTGGGCTGGTGACTTCGGCGCCCTATCGGTTTATGGCGAGAACGTAAGTAATGCACCTCAAGCATTTTTGGCTTTTACTCATATCCATTGTGAGTGTGTGGATGACCTGCATTTGGGCGACCAACACTTGGCTGCGTTGGCGGTCCTATAAATTTATCTCAGAGGAGATAGAGGCAGCCGAAGCAGAAAATCCTGACTATGAGGTGTTTTACACAGAAAACTACCTATCTTCTAAAGAAAAATTTTTGTACAAAGGGTTCTCTCGAACTAAAAAACAGTTTTAGAACGACTATGCTCAAATCCGCTGGCGCTGAGCTTCGTACAGCAGAAGTGCGGCTGCGACGCCTGCGTTGAGAGACTCCACAACAGGAGCCGTCGGAATTTTAACTTGGGTGTCGGCCAATTCAGAGAGCGATGCAGACAGACCAGCTCCCTCATTGCCGATTAGGATTAGCGTTGGCTGCTGGAGATTGCAGTCCCAGTAACTTTGCTCGGCATCTAGGCGAGTGCCCAGCAACTGCATCCCTTGCTGTTGGTAGCGCTGCAAATCGTGTCGCAGATCTTCACAGACGCCAATTTTGATATGAAACCAAGTGCCAGCCGAGGCCCGCAGAACCTTCGGATGTTCTGGATCGACGGTATCAGCGCTCAGTAATATTCCTTCAGCGCCTGCTGCTGCTGCAGTGCGGATCATGGTGCCAAGGTTGCCAGGATCTTGAATCGTTTCTAGGACTAAACCGAGATTTGTGATGTCTGGGGGCGTTGTGGTTTTCGAGGTTGCGATCGCAATCACCCCATCCGGCGTATTCGTTGTTGCCATAGCCCCGAGTACTTCGGTACTCACAAGCTCCGCACGAACCTGAGCCTGAAGCTGCTGCCAAAGCAATGGATATTTCTCTGTCCATATGGAAGTACAGCAAGCCACCTCTAGCGGCCAGTTCACCACCATTGCTTCCTGTAGGAGATGTGTACCTTCTAGCAGAAAAACCCCCTGCTGTTTACGATACTTAGCTCGCTGCAGCTTCCGCATCTGCTTCACCAAAGGATTTTGCAGACTCGTCAGCATAGGGATTTTTTAGAGTAATGCGGAACCCGGGACTTGAACCCGGAAGTCATTGCTGACACTAGAACCTGAATCTAGCGCGTCTACCAATTCCGCCAGTTCCGCTGGCATCGACGATCAGTCGTGAGACTCTATCATTGACCAAAGTGGCGGTATCCGTCAACTCTCCACTCCTGGGCACAATTCACTGCCCCCAGTATGAACCGCCAGCGATGAATATTTGACTGTTGCGTAGTCTGATGTCCGATAAGCTAAATGCGGCCTGATATCCATAAAAATACCGTAGCCCATAATCGTGAAACCTCAGCAGACTCCAGATTTCTTACGCAAATCATCCCTCGCACTTGCGATCGTATGCCTTGTGTTCCTGACACCCTTTGCGATTAATAACTTTATTCAAGGACGCTTGCTGTTGGGAACCGGCTCTCTAGCCCTGATCGCAATTCTTATCTTCAACACCTGGACCATCACGCGTTATAACCGTTACTATGACTCACTAACCTTACTGGGGCTGGTCCCTGCTATTCTGTTCTTCCTAGTTACCTCGCTTCGCAGTCAAGGGATCATTGGTGTTTTGTGGTGCTATCCCGCAGCCGCCTCGTTCTATCTATTGCTCCCGGAACGAAAAGCATGGATCGCAAATGTAGCCCTGCTGATCGTTACCCTCCCTGTTGCTTGGACCGTCATTGAGCAGGTGCTGGCGGTGAGAATGATGGCGACGCTGGTGATGATCAGTATCTTTTTAGTTATTTTTGTGCGCGTGATCAATGAGCAGCAATACAAGCTAAAACTGCAGGCCGCCACCGATCCGCTGACGGGTTTACTGAATCGCACATTGCTTGAAGAAACGCTCGAACAGGCAACGGCACAAAGTCATCGGACGGGGGTTGCCATGACCCTCGCGGCTCTAGATATCGACCACTTCAAATCGATCAACGATACCTTTGGGCATGCAGCTGGGGATCAGGTGTTGCGCCGCATTGGTCAATTGCTCCAAGGACGGGTTCGCCGTGTCGATAAAGTCTTTCGGTTGGGGGGCGAAGAGTTATTGGTGCTGCTCTACGGAACAGGGGGTAAGAATGGTAGCTCTGTCGCGGAAGAATTACGTGAGGCGATCGCAGCGCTTGAGCTTCTGCCTGATCGACCCGTCACAGTCAGTATCGGTCTCGCAACCCTCTATCCTCAAGAGAACTGGAAGTTATGGCTGAAACGCAGTGATGAGAACCTTTATCAGGCTAAGGCAATGGGACGAAATCGAGTGGTGACCTAAAACGTAAAAAGCGCTTCACAAGATCGGTACGGCATCGGATGATGGTGTCACAACGACTCTACGATTGCTTCAGCAGAGCGACGACGTATCATAGATATCTCAAACACTTGCTGAATGCTCAGTTACCTTCATCGTTGTATACAGACATTCTGTTGATGCGATCGCAAGTCCTTCATCTACCCACACGAGATTAACCTCCGTGACCTGATTCTCCTGCAGCGTCACCACCGAAAAATTGCGCTGAGTTCCGATTTCCGTATCCATAATACGAGGGACACAGGCGGCATTTAAATACACCGTTCCGTTTTCTATACATAGTCGAGTCCGCTGTACCTCTTTGGTATGCCTCAGAGAATGGTGCATGTGACCAAACGCCACCAGCGGAACGGACTTACCGCTGGCTTTGACCGCTGCAATCGCCGCCGCTAAATCAGGGTCGCCGTAGTCACCTCCAATCGGTCGCCAGTCCTTACCACAGGTGTCTTCAGGCTCCTTGCCAAGTCCTGTAGGGCCGTTATGGCCGAGGAAGATGAGCGTATCGTGGGCTGCAGCGTTAGCCGCTTCTTGTATACGCTGGGCCGATTCTTCAAAATTATGGACACCGAACCACTCGCCGTAGAAGTCGGTGAACCGCCACTCGGGGCCGCCCCAGCTAAAGGGTCGGCCACCGACAACGCTGACCGTATCGAAGTCTTGGTGACGGTAGCCCGTATCAGCATGATCGAGTAAGGCCATCTGCTGTTTGACCCAGTCTTCTTTGTCGCGATCGTAGGGGCAGCGCTTCCGTCCCCAGGGAGTAGCGGTGTACCAGGCGTCATGGTTGCCAAAGGTGGTGGCGATAGGGAGATCAAGGGTTGAGATCTGGCGTACAACTTCTACGGCTTCGTTGCCGAAGTCACCGACGAAGAGCGCTAGATCCGCGTTTAGGGACTTTAGAGCTAAATGATCTTGAGCATTCCAGTGATTGTGTATATCTCCGATGACGGCGATTCGGGTCGATCGCGGTTGGGGCATGGGTTGCGATCTCGCTTTCACGACTCCGCTAAGGGGCTGGATAGGTATAGAGCAATTTTGCCACAGAATTTTGATGTGAGGGTTGCGATCGAGAGTGATGTCGCTAAGCTGTGTTTGAGCTAAACCCAACAGTTCAAATTTGAGGAAATTGAGGGCATCCTGGAAGAATATCTCAGCCAAAAGGCTGAGACGGACCTGTTGATTCGCCTGACCAGGTATAGCAGTCTCTGGCTGAGTTAGGACAGCCTTTCTTTAGCACAGCCGAGTTTCAGCCATTTTTATGTCCTAAGCAATACGTGTACCGCTATAAAGCTTGATGAACAGCTAATCATTCCTTATTGCAATTTCTTTCTAAATCATGGCATTTGTTGTAACTGATGCGTTCCCCATAATCCACGGCTACCCAATCACAGAGCAACTCCACGAGGGAAGCCAAACGGCGGTTTATCGGGCGGTGTCTGAAGCGCGGCAGTGCCCAGTCGTGCTGAAGATCATGAAATCGTGTTACCCCAGCTTTCGGGAGCTGGTCCAGGTTCGTAATCAATATATCCTGACTCAAAATCTTCAGATCCCTGGCGTTGTCACCCCCCTGAGCCTAGAGTCCTGGGAAAACGGCTATGTTCTGGTGATGGAAGATGATGATGCGATCGCTCTCCATCTCTATCAGCAGCAGCTATCCTGTCAGGCGGTTCTAAAAATCGCACTTCAGTTGGCCGATATTCTCCACGGTTTGTGCCAAAGCCACATTATTCATAAAGATATTAAACCCGCCAATATTCTGATTCACCCTGAAACGCAGCAGGTCAAACTCATTGATTTCAGTATTGCATCGTTGTTGCCGAAGGAGCAGCAAGAGGTTCACAGTCCAGATGACTTAGAAGGAACCCTTGCCTATCTCTCTCCGGAGCAAACCGGACGGATGAATCGAGGCGTTGATTATCGAACCGATTTCTATAGCTTGGGGGTCACGCTCTATGAGCTGCTGACGGGTGAGCGACCGTTTCAGTCTGAAGATGCTATGGAACTGGTTCATTGCCACCTTGCGCATACACCTAAGCCGCCGCAGGTGATCAATGCCCACATTCCACCTCAGCTTTCTCATCTTGTCCTAAAGCTAATGGCGAAGAATGCAGAAGACCGCTATCAGAGTGCGTTGGGACTCAAGCATGATCTAGAAATTTGCCTCGAACAGCTGCAGGATCAGGGTGAAATTGCCGCGTTTGAGCTGGGACAGTGGGATAGTTGCGATCGCTTCTCCATCCCCGAAAAACTCTACGGACGCCAAGCTGAAGTGCAAACCCTGCTGGATGCCTTTGAACGGGTCACTCAGGGACGCTCAGAACTCATGCTCGTGTCGGGCTTCTCCGGCATTGGCAAAACCGCTGTGGTCAATGAAGTTCACAAACCCATCACCCGCCAAAAGGGCTATTTCATCAAAGGGAAGTTTGATCAGTTCAACCGCAATATTCCTTTCTCGGCCTTTGTGCAAGCCTTCCGTGGTCTCATGGGCCAACTATTGGGGGAATCGGATGCAGCATTAGTCCACTGGAAAACCAAAATTCTGGAAGCGGTGGGAGACAGCGGCCAAGTTCTGATTGAGGTCATTCCTGAGCTAGAGCACGTGATTGGTTGTCAGTCTGAGGCCCCCAAACTCTCGGGGACGGCTGCCCAGAACCGCTTTAATTTGCTGTTTGGCCAGTTTATTCAGGTCTTCACCACCCCCGAACACCCCTTAGTCATTTTCTTAGATGACCTGCAGTGGGCTGATTCAGCGTCGCTGAAAATGCTGAAGCTGTTAATGCACCAGTCAGAGGCTGGCTACTTACTGGTGTTAGGGGCTTATCGGGATAACGAAGTTTTCCCCACCCATCCCTTGATGCTGATGCTGGGTGAGATGGAGCGGCTCAATGCACCGCACACGCTGACCTTAAAGCCGCTCAGCCAGTCTGATATTACCCAATGGGTTACTGACACGCTGCTGTGTTCTGCTGAGATGGCGGTGCCACTGTCGCAGTTAATCTATCAAAAAACGAAGGGCAATCCATTTTTTACCGCTCAGTTCTTGCAGGGACTGCATGATGATGCCCATCTCTACTTCGATGCTGATGTTCGAGCTTGGCAGTGTGACCTCACCGAAATCCGTCAGGCTGCACTGACAGACGATGTGGTGGCGTTCATGGTGAGCCGCTTGCGGCAGATGCCAGTCGCAACTCAGGATGTCTTGAAAATTGCAGCCTGTATCGGTAATCGGTTTGAATTGACGACCTTAGCTGTGGTGTGTGAGCAATCACAAGAACAGGTGGCCGCAAATTTATGGCAATCGCTCCAGATGGGACTGGTCATTCCTGAAAGTGAAACCTATAAATTCTTCCAGACGAGTAACAGTGCGATTGCATCGGAAGACATTACCGTTTGCTATCGGTTTCTACATGACCGCGTTCAGCAGGCTGCCTATGCGCTCATTCCCGAGGGTGAAAAACAGGCCATTCATCTCAGGATTGGGCAAAGGCTTCTGCAAGGGCAATCGGCGCAAGGGCAGCCGGATAGCGAGGAACTGTTTGCCATTGTCGGCCAGCTTAATATGGGCTGCGATCTGTTAACCACAACGGCTGAACGCAACCACTTGGCTCAGCTAAATCTACAGGCAGGATGCAAAGCCAAAACCTCAACGGCCTATGCAGCCGCGGCTGATTATTTAGACGTTGCCCAGCAGCTTTTGCCATCAGATAGTTGGACCTGCGACTATCAAAAAACGCTGGATATTTTTGTCGAAACTTTGAAGGTGGAGTATCTAAACACCCACTTCAATCAAGTGGATGCTGTCGCTGAACAGATTCTGCTTCAAACCCAAAGCCTTCTGGATCGGATTAAAGTCTACGAAGTCCAAATTCGAGCTTGGGTGGGCCGGGGTGACCAACACCAAGCACTGGCCACGGGCCTGAATGCTCTTAACCTCCTTAAGGTGCCGCTTCTAAAAAGCAAGCCAGACTCAGTGGCTGACGTGGCTGAACTCATCGATGCCCCTGCCATGCTAGATCCCTATCAGCTGGCGGCAATGAACATTATGGCTCACATGATTACGCCCGCTTGGGCCGTGAGTCCAGATAACTTCAAACAGATTACGTTCACGATGGTGGACTTGTCTTTAAAGCATGGAAACTGCGCAGCCTCTACCTTTGGCTATATCTGGTATGGCACCTTGCTGTGCGAGTCATTCGGAGAAATGGATGAGGGCTATGCCTTTGGTCGGCTGGCAATCTCGTTACTTGAGCAGTTTGAGGCTTGTGAGTTTCGTTCCAAGGTACTGAATCTGTATGCAAGCTGCATTGGCTTTTGGCAAGAACATATCAGGGCGTCTTTTCCTGTCCATCGAGATGGGATTCAGAGCGGATTAGAGACGGGCGACCTAGAGTTTGCCTGCTACAGTGCTGCTGAGTATTCCCACTACTTGCTCTTAGCGGGTTTGCCTCTTGATGAAGTGCGAGGGGAAGCTGAGCAAAAACTTGCCATTATCGAACACCTTAAGCAAACCTTTCATCTCGACTATATTGCGCCTCTATTACAGACCACTCTGAATTTGCTGGGAGACAGTGATGACCCTGCCCTGCTTGTGGGGGCTGTTTATGACGAGACCGAGCATCTCCCGAGACTGATTGAGCAGCAGCAGTTAACGACTGTTTTTGTCATCGCGTTCCAGAAGAGCTTTTTAAACTATTTGTTTGGTCACTTTACCCAGGCTGTTGAAAATGGCAAGGTTGCCCGTGACCATTGTGCAGGAGTGACGGGGACGTTTTTCATTCCCGCAGAGCTGTTTTACTCCTCGCTTGCCCGCATTGCCTGTGCAGAGGGAGGCGAGGCATTCCAGCAATCACCTGAAAGGCAGAATGTCGAGGCGTGTCTGACGAAATTACAACATTGGGCAAAGGCTGCGCCCATGAATTACCAGCATAAGTGCGATTTGCTAGAAGCCGAACTGGCTCGATGCGATCGCAACTTTGCGGTTGCCATAGACCGATACGATCTCGCCATTGCAGGGGCCAGGGAGAGTGAATATCTGCAAGAAGAAGCCCTCGCAAATGAGCTAGCGGCGAAGTTTTACCTCAACTGGGGCAAAGAGAAAGTTGCGGCCAGTTACATGCAAGATGCTTATAACTGCTATGCCCGTTGGGGGGCCAAAGCAAAAATCAAAGATTTAGAGCGTCAGTATCCACGGCTTTTACAGCCCATTTTGCAGCAGGCGACTCAAGCTTTCAGGTCTCTGGGTGCCGCCAGTATTGGCAATATCCATCAGTCCTCTCATTCCCTTTCGACTGCAACCGTGCAGGGCTGCAGTTTCAATACGACGTTCGATATCGCCGCTGTTTTTAAAGGAACCCAGGCCCTTTCCAATCGCTTGCATCTGGAGGACTTACTGGAGCAGTTAACCCAGATCATGTTGCAAAACTCAGGGGCCGATCGCCTGGTTCTGCTGCTGCCCGATCCTGATGGTACCTGGAACGTCAGGGTTACCGCGACGCCTGAGACCACACAACTCCTGTCAGAGGCTTTCGCAGATTTCCCCAACCTTCCGTCTCAGCTCATTCAATATGTCAAACGGACCCAAGAGACGGTAACCATTGATAATCTTGAGACTGATTTACCCATTATTGATGAGTATCTACAGATGCATCAGCCCCGCAGCGTCTTGTGTTTGCCCCTTGTGCATCAAGATCATCTTAGGGGGCTATTGTACCTGCAGAATCAAGCGGCGGTGGGTGTTTTTACTTGCGATCGCATCACTGTTCTCAATGTCCTGTGCTCTCAAGCCGCAATCTCGCTTGCCAATGCTCAGCTTTATCGTCTTGAGCAGGATAGATTAAGGCTCCTCAAAGCATCGGAAAATCGCCTTAGAACCCTCTTTAATCAGGCCTCAGATGCAATTTTTTTACTAGGGAAACAGGGATTCATAGACTGCAATCAGGCAGCCGTTGCTCTTCTTCAGTGCCCCAGTAAAGCCGAGCTGTTGGCACTCCAGCCACACCAGATCTCACCGGAATGGCAACCCGACGGTCAACGTTCTCAAGAGAAGGCCAAACTCTTCTTTCGGGAAGCTTTACAACGGTGTAATCTTCGGTTTGAGTGGGTTCATCAGCGCTGCGATGGAGAAGTCTTTTGGGCAGAAATTACCCTCACTCCTATTCGATATGAGGGAGACATAATCTTCCACTGTATTGTGCGAGATATTAGCGATCGCAAAGCTGCCGTAGACAACCTTCGAGCGAGTGAACAACGCTTTGCAAGCCTGGCAGCTGCTGTTCCAGTGGGAATCTTCCGCACCGATGCTGCCGGAAATTGTACATACGTTAATGATCGCTGGTGTCAGATTGCAGGCGTCACGTTCGCAGATGCCATTGGGCAGGGATGGCGACAAGGATTATACCGAGAGGATCGCGATTTAATTGCCACTGAATGGTCTCAGTCTGCTCAAGAGAATCGCCCCTTTCGGTTAGAGTACCGATTTCAAAAGTCTGATGGCACAGTGACCTGGGTCTACGGGCAGTCCGTCGCTGAGAGAGATGTTGATGGCCAAGTCATTGGCTATGTCGGGACAATCACCGACATTGGCGATCAAAAATGCACTGAAGCTGCGCTACATCTCAGTGAAGCCCGCGCAAGGGCTACCTTCGATCAAGCGGCAGTCGGCTTGCTAGAAGTCGATGTCCAAACTCAACAATGTACCCGAGTGAACGACTTTTTCTGCAACCTGATCGGCTATACCAGAGCTGAGTTGCTGGATATGACGGTTGCTGATCTGACTCATCCTGAAGATGTTCTTGCTTCTAAGACGTTATTGAAGCAGCTATACGCTGGAAATATTGAAGATTTTGCTCTAGAAAAACGCTATTACCGTAAAGATGGAACGTATTTCTGGTCTCAGACAATGGTCTATCTAATCAAGCTACAAAATGGTGAAGCCATTTATAGCGTTGGGCTGATTCAAGATATTAGCGACCAAAAGCGACTAGAGAAAGAGCGTCAGCAAGCTGAATCAGCCCTACAACTGAGTGAGGCCCGTGCTAATGCGGCCTTTGAACAAGCTGCCGTTGGCATTGCTGAGAGCAATCTTCGTGACGGTAAAATTACCCGAACCAATAGCTACTTCTGCAAAATGATGGGCTATACAGCTCAAGAACTTGAATCGATGACGGGTGCTGAGCTGACTCTTCTCGAAGATCAAGAAAAGTCCCGTGAACAGCTTAAGAAGCTGTATTCAGGAGAAATTGATAGCTTTATTGTTGAAAAACGCTACCAACGACAAGATAAAACTAATTTTTGGTCAACTACGACCGTCTCTCTCATCCAAACGCCTGATGAACAGTCCCCCCGGTGTTTGACTGTGGTCCAGGATATTAGCGATCGCAAGCAAGCTGAAAAAGATTTAATATTCACTAAATTTGTCGTGGATAACATCTCTGATGATGTTTTCATCTTCAATATGGAGGGGCAGGTCATTGAGGGGAATCCCTCAGGCTGCAAACATCTCCGATATTCTCATGAGGAACTCTGTTCTCTATCCATCCGTGATATTTGCCCTCAAGCAGGAACGGAGTGGCAAAACATCACACAGGCAATTAAACAGACTCAGAGCCTAAGCCTAGCAATAGAATCAGAACACCGGAGGAAGTCGGGTGGGGTTTTTCCTGTAGACATCGTTACTAACTACCTTGAGTTTGATGGGAATGAATATATTGTTGGGATTGCTAGAGATATTAGCGATCGTAAAGCTGCTGAGGCTACGGTTCAGCTTCAGCTTCAGCAGCAGCAACTGCTGGCGACGATCACCAATGCAATTCGTCAAAACCTCGACACGGACGAGATCTTTCAAACCACGGTCAACGTTGTAGGTGCAGTCTTTCAGGTCAGCCGCTGCGTGATTTATACCTATGTGACAAGACCCCAGCCCTGTCTTCCCGTGATGGCAGACTACGCCCACGACGTTTGCCATCTAAAAGATTTTGTATTCCCAATGGTCGATACTTTTGGCATAAGTCACGGGTCAGAGTCCAACCTCGTCGCACCCTCGCATGTTCCGATCATGATCGGCTCTGAGAGGTGTTCTTCTCCTAGCCCTGGCAACGGTAGTGCAACGAGTCTTCAAGAAGCGATTATATTCGTTGAGAATTCCCCCTACGTCCAGCGAATCTTATCTCAGGATCAGGCTATTTGCACCGTTAATATCGCCTCAGAGCCGCAACTGGTTTCAGTACCGTCAGTCATTGCAGCCACAGAAACCTGTTCTCTAATGTCGATTCGGACCTCCTATCAGGGCCAAGTGAACGGCATGATTTCTCTTCATCAAGCCCACCACTGTCGCCAATGGACTCAAGAGGAGATCAGCCTAATTGAGGCCGTTGCCGCTCAGGTCGGGATTGCTCTAGCCCAAGCACAATTGCTCGAACAAGAGCAACAGCAGCGGCAGGATCTGGAAGCTGCCAAGAATGCTGCCGAAGCCGCTAATACAGCTAAGAGCTTGTTTTTAGCCAACATGAGCCATGAGTTAAGGACGCCTCTCAATGCGATTATGGGGTTCAGTAGCTTAATGCAGCAGGATGCCCAACTGGCCACACTGCAAAGAGAACAGCTAGCCATTATCAATCGAAATGGTTCGCATTTGCTCTCTATGATTAACGACATCCTAGAAATGTCTAAAATTGAAGCGGGCACAATGGCGCTGACATCTAATGCATTCGATCTGTATCAATTTCTAGATGAATTGAAGCAAGTTGTTTTGCTGAAGGCTGAGGGTAAGGGGCTGAAGTTACGATTCACCCACGACCCGAATATTCCTCAATATGTCCAGGTTGACGAAGGCAAGCTGAGGCAGATCCTACTCAATCTTTTAGGGAATGCCCTCAAATTCACCCAGGTTGGACAGGTGAGTTTAGGTGTCGCTCTCCTTTCTCGTTTTGAGGAACCCATCCAGAGCGCTACCGTTGGTTTGCGATTTACGGTTGCCGATACTGGACCAGGCATTGACTCAGAGGAACTTGAACTGTTGTTCCGGCCCTTTTTCCAGTCTGCTGCGAATAAGACTGGCTCAGGCGCTGGGCTCGGATTGGCCATCAGCCGAAAATTTGCCCAATTGATGGGTGGTGATGTCACCATTGATCAGACGCAGAGTGAGGGCAGTACTTTCTATTGCGATGTATTTGTACAGTCCCTAGCCGCCCAGGAGATCAAGCCTACCGCACCTAATCAGCAGGCAAAGGTGACGGGAATTATGGACCCACAATCTACTTATCGCGTTTTGATTGTTGATGACAGCCAAGATAATCGACTGTTTTTATCGCAGATGCTTTCTATTCCGGGCATCGACTTGCGGGAGGCTCAGAATGGTGAACAGGCCATCCAACTCAATACGAACTGGCTCCCGCACCTCATTCTGATGGATGTCAGAATGCCTATTATGGATGGTTTAGAGGCGACGCGTCGCATTCGGATGTCATCGTCACAGCATTGTCCCCATATTATTGCTTTGACTGCGAATGCCTTTGAGCAGGACCGCCATACGGCTCTGGCGGCAGGGTGCGATGATTTTGTTGCCAAGCCTTGCTCACCTGGCGAGATTTTTGAGCGGATGGGCCAGCTACTAAACATAGAATTCATCTATGATTCTGAGCAGCCACTCTACTCCCCTCCTTCCACAGATATATATGTATCTACTGCTGCGAAGCAGACGATTGTAGACAGTCTTGAAGCCATGCCGTCAGAGTGGCAAACACAGTTCAAAGAAGGGATAAGGACCCTCAGTGGAGAGGTTGTTTTAGAGCTATTGGTTGACGTCTCTCCCGAACACCAAGCAATGGTGGATAGGGTTTCTGATCTAGTGAATGAATTTAGATATGATCTTTTGGCAGAAATGCTGGAAATTTCCTAAGAATTGACCCTGTATGGCCTGCATTTTGCCAGATTGGACTTCTTGAAATAGCAGATGATCGAGAAAGATCTAAACAAGGGTGCGTTTTATTGTGCACAAAAAAGCCCCCTGGCGTAACCAGAGGGCCAATGAGAGATTTAAATGGGGCTACACTTTAGCTTCTTCTTTAACGAGCTTGCCCCAGCCCAGGTCTTTCAATGAGTTATTGCGGCGCATCGGACGCGTCACCAGCTCCAAAATGTCGCGGGCATTACCGAATCCGTGCATCTGAGCAAAGGTGAATTCCACTGACCACTTAGTGTTGATGCCACGCGCCTCTAGGGGGTTCGCGTGGGCCATGCCCGTAATTACCAAATCAACGTTGTCCTTGTAAATGCGCTGAATCTGGTTGTAGTTATCGGGCTTCTCCACAATCCTAGGGAGTGGAACATCCATTTCGTGGCAGGTCTGCTCAAGCAGCTTTAGTTCAGCCGCCTGATAGCGCTTGTCCATGTAGGGGATGCCGATCTCAGGGCAGGTCATGCCGCAGCGAATCAAGAAGCGAGCCAGGGAGACCTCAAGCAGGTTGTCACCCATGAAGAAGACCGACTTTCCGCGAATAATTTCGAGATAGTCTTCCATGTTGGCCCAGATTTTGGCTTCGCGCTCTTCTAGGCCTTGGGGTTCAACGCCCAGCACAGAGCAGATCTTCTCGACCCAGGCTCGGGTACCGTCGGGACCGATGGGGAACGGAGAGCCAATCAGCTTGCACTTCTTGCGGCGCATGAGCGTTGTGGCCGTGCGACTCAAGAACGGATTGATGCCGTTGACGTAGTAGCCTTCTGAAATGACCGGCAGCTCTGTGAATCGCTTCGCAGGCAGCCAGCCACTGACTTTAACGCCCTGCTTTTTCAGCTCTAGGGTCAGTTGAGTGACGACCGGATCAGGTAAGGAGCCAAACAGGACCAGCGGCTCATGGTCGTGGTAGGTAGACTCTTCTGCAGCCACTTCTTCTTTTTGCTTGCCGAAGTTGAGAAGCGAGGAGATAGCGTTACGCTCTTTCTTCTCTTCCGGCTCAGTAGCTTTTTCTGCGGTGGGGCAACGATGGGCCATCGCTGCTAGCACCGTGTCTTCACCCTGAGTGAAGGCGTAGTCGAGGCCATTCGCGCGAGCCACCACAATCGGGATATCAATTTCGGCTTCAAGACGAGGTGCTAGACCCTCTAGGTCCATTTTGATGATTTCGGTGGTGCAGGTGCCGATCCAGACGATTACGCTGGGGTTGCGATCGCGTTTTATCTGCACACACAATCGCTTTAGTTCTTCGTAGTCATTGAGCTTCGCTGAAATATCACCTTCCTCCAGCTCTGCCATTGCATAGCGAGGCTCAGCAAAAATCATCACCCCCATTGCATTCTGGAGGAAATAACCACAGGTCTTGGTGCCAATCACCAAGAAGAAACTGTCCTCAATCTTCTGATAAAGCCAAGCCACACAGCTAATCGGACAGAAGGTATGGTAATTGCCAGTTTCGCATTCAAAATCAAGCGCCTGAGGCTTCGTTTCAGCAAGCGTCATAATCTCTATTTCCTTTTCTAAATCAGCAGCAGATAAATAGGCGCACTCAATGCTGTGGTGCTTGAAACGGCACCACAGCGCTAACTTTTTCTAGACCATCATCAGATCGAATTCATCTTCTTCTCTTTTTGGTGCCTCAATCGGATTGAGGTAGAAGTCAGACAGCAAAGCAAATAGCTCACGGTCTGGCGTATCTTCAGGCACAACACCTTCGGGACGAGACACAATTTGATCGGCAATGTTGAGGTAGTAGTCACAAACCGGCAGCAATGCAGGATCGCTTTCAGCCATTTCAAACATGGTCTTGCCTTTGACTCGAGACACTCGAATGTCTTCAATCAGGGGCAAAATCTCAAGCACTGGCATAGGAACGGACTCAATATACTTGTCAATCAAGTCGCGCTTGGAGGTGCGGTTGCCGATTAGGCCAGCTAGACGCAGTGGGTGAGTCCGAGCTTTTTCGCGCACGGAGGCTGCAATCCGGTTGGCCGCGAACAGGGCATCAAAGCCATTGTCGGTAACAATCATGCAGTAGTCAGCGTAGTTAAGCGGGGCCGCGAAGCCACCACAAACCACGTCGCCCAGTACGTCAAAAAGAATCACGTCGTACTCATCAAAGGCATTGAGTTCCTTGAGCAGCTTGACGGTCTCACCGACCACGTAGCCGCCACAGCCAGCGCCTGCAGGAGGGCCGCCCGCTTCGACGCAGTCAACGCCGCCGTAGCCTTTATAGATCACATCTTCAGGCCAGACGTCTTCGTAGTGATAGTCCTTCGCCTGCAGCGTATCGATGATTGTCGGAATCAAGAAGCCTGTCAATGTAAAGGTGCTGTCGTGCTTGGGGTCACACCCAATCTGCAAAACTTTCTTACCGCGTTTTGCCAAAGCGACAGAGATATTGCAACTGGTGGTTGATTTACCAATTCCACCTTTTCCGTAAACTGCAAGTTTCACCTTCGTTCCTCGCTATGCATAGGTCTGGGTTTAAATACTCATCAGCATTCTCGCTGAGAAGAAAGGCATTGAGACTGGCTCGATTACCTGTTCGAATTATTGTGCAATTCATTAGGCTTGAAAAGGGGCTCCGTTGACTAAAATTAATATAGGAGAGATTTATGAAGCGCCTAAATAAAATATTAAATTAAATTTAAGCTTTAATTCAGTTTTGAGCTTGAATAGGCTCTGGAAAATAATCTTAATTACGATATTTATTAAAAATAAGAACAATAGACAAAAAAAATCTAAAGTCACGAGAATAAAGGCTTTTGACTCTTTTATGTCCTGAAAATCTATCGCTGAAGCTTGGGATCTTCCGTCGTTGAGAGTCCTGAGTTACAGCTAGAAAAATTTAGGCTGTAATTGTTGTTCCGTTGGGCTTCAAGCTCTAATCATTGCTGCGTCTCGTGCAGCCTTGCTGTTTAGAATGCGGTTTGTTTTATCCTTCACAGGCTGGCTTACCTATAAGAGATCGTGGCGAGAGTCTGAACATCTTGAGCTTCCGTGGCGAAATGCTAGATCTTTTTTTGTTAAAAATGATTGCTTGTTTGTTTTTTAAGAGTATTTTTACTCATTAGGATTTGTTCCAGGATTAAAGATGATTTGCGAGAGATGGGCGTTTTGTGGCCATCAGTCTCTGGAAGTCAACTCTCTTATTCGTGGGATGCCGCGATACGGAAAATCTGGTAGAAGGGGTCTTCTGGCCCTCTTCCATTAGTGCGGTGATGGTGGCTTAAGATGAAATAAGTAGATATGCCCATGCTGCTGCCGAGAAGTCTTTCCCGGTGCAGAGACCTTGCTGCCAGTGGGTAGCAGATCGTCCCAATCCCGCTTTATCGCGGTACGCGTATTGATTAGGACATAAAAATGGCTGAAACCCATCTGTACTAAGGAGGGGCTGCCCTAACTCAGCCGGGTACTGCTATGTTTTTTGTATTTTCCTGACTGTTGTGAGCAATATGATGCCCCAAACCCTAGATCCGACGGCTGTCTTAGATGTGTTGCGTCCTGTGCAAGATCCAGAGCTGCAAAAGAGCCTGGTGGAGTTGAATATGATCCGCAATGTAGAGGTTAAGGGCGGTCAGGTTCGCTTTACTCTGGTGCTGACAACGCCTGCCTGCCCCCTGCGCGAATTTATTGTTGAAGACTGCAAGACGGCTGTTCGTACTCTGCCTGGTATTGAAGCCGTGGAGGTCGAGGTTACGGCGGAAACGCCTCAGCAGAAAAGTCTCCCCGACCGTACCGGTATTGATGGCGTCAAGAACATCATTGCTGTTTCTAGCGGCAAGGGCGGCGTCGGTAAAAGCACCGTCGCCGTTAATATTGCTGCCGCTTTAGCCCAGTCTGGTGCCGCTGTTGGCGTGATTGATGCCGACATCTATGGCCCCAACGTGCCGACAATGCTGGGGCTAGAGGATGCGGTCGTTGAAGTGCGAAAAGAAGAGGGGCGCGAAGTCTTAGAGCCACCCACAAGCAATGGGATCAAGATGGTCTCGATGGGCTTCTTAATCGATAAAGATCAGCCAGTGGTTTGGCGGGGACCGATGCTGAACGGCATTATTCGCAAGTTCCTCTATGAAGTGGATTGGGGCGACCTCGACTATTTGCTTGTCGATATGCCCCCTGGAACGGGGGATGCCCAGTTGACCTTGGCGCAGGCGGTACCGATGGCAGGAGCTGTGATTGTGACGACGCCCCAAAATGTGGCGCTACAGGATGCGCTCAAGGGGCTGAAGATGTTTGAGCAGCTCAATGTTCCGGTTTTGGGTCTTGTGGAAAACATGAGCTACTTTATTCCGCCTGATTTGCCGGACCGTCAGTACGATATTTTTGGCTCGGGCGGCGGGTCCAAAATGGCTGCAGAACTGGGCGTTGACTTGATTGGGGCGGTGCCTTTAGAAATTCCGGTCCGTCAGGGGGGAGATTCTGGAAAGCCGATTGTTATCTCGGAGCCTGATTCGGCCTCAGCTAAAGCCTTAAAAGAGATTGCGCAGGGCGTTGCTGCACGGGTTTCTGTGGCCGCGCTCACCTAAAGCTGTTAGGTCTTGTATCGTAGACAGTGTTTACTGCAAAGATCGACGAACAACATGCCCCTGCGCACGCGCTCCAATACCAACTGGTTATTGAGGGCATTAAGCCCCTGGAAAGATATTGATCAGCTCCTGCTCATTTTGCCGATGGGCATTATGGCCCTGGGGGCCGTTATGATCCGCAGTACGCAGCAGGAGCCGGAATGGTCTGGCTTCTGGGTGCAGCATCTGACGATCGGTTTTGTCGGGTTGGCGTTGGCGCTGCTGATTAGTCGTCTGAACTATCGCAATCTGCTGACGCTGCACTGGTTAACCTATCTGGCGACGAATGCAGCATTGCTGGCGGTCATTTTTATTGGGACAAGTGCTTTAGGTGCCCAGCGTTGGATTCCGATTGCGGGCTTTAATGTGCAGCCCTCTGAGTTTGCCAAGGTGGGTGTGATTATTACGCTGTCGGCGCTTTTAAGTCAGCGACCGGCAACGAGTTTATTTGCGATCGCACGTACCTTCGCTGTCCTCTTGCTTCCTTGGGGCTTGGTGTTCGTCCAGCCAGATTTAGGAACATCACTGGTGTTTGGAGCCATTGCCTTGGGAATGCTCTATTGGGCTAACGCTAAGCTGGGCTGGATTATCCTGATGATTTCGCCGATCGTCTCTGCCATTGTTTTGAACATGGCGCTACAGGCTCAATTTCATTGGGGGTTCGGGGCCGGATGGTTAGTGGTGGTTATCCTGATTGGCTGGTTTGGATTTCCGAGGCATTTATTGGGGGCACTCGGCGGACTACTGCTCAATCTCGCCGCTGCCGGTCTCGGATCGGTCCTATGGGGATTGTTGCAGGACTACCAAAAGGCTCGCCTGGTTCTGTTCCTCAACCCTGACCAAGATCCTCTAGGCGGAGGCTATCACCTGATTCAGTCTCGCATTGCTATTGGAGCCGGGGGACTTTGGGGAACGGGTCTCAATCAGGGAACGCAAACGAAGCTAGATTTTATCCCTGAGCAGCACACGGACTTTATCTTTTCCGCAGCCGCCGAGGAGCTGGGATTTATCGGTAGTGCCTTGATTCTGCTGGCATTCTGGCTGATCTGCTTTCGCTTGGTGCGGATTGCCCTGCTCACAACCGATGACTTTGGATCGCTGATTGTAATGGGCATCTTCTCGATGGTGATTTTTCAGGTTGTGATTAACATCGGCATGAATATTGGCCTTGCCCCCGTGACCGGCTTGCCGCTGCCGTGGATGAGCTATGGACGCTCGGCTTTGCTGACTAACTTTATTGCGATTGGTCTGGCCGAATCGGTTGCTAGCCATCGACCAAAACGACGATTGGGAATGTCTTAGAAGTCTCAATCCCAAGGATTTAGCAAGGATTATGGTGCTGTGCGACCATAAAGCTGTAGCCCATGCCTAAATTCTGAATCGCTAATCTATTTAAATGACTGCTGCTGCTGATCTAACGCCATCAAAATCGCGCTCGCCTGGGAATGACTGGCGTCTGCTCGGATACCTGATTCCCTATGCCAAGCGGCATCGTCGGAAATTGCTGTGGGTGGCGCTGCTGCTGGTACCGCTCTCTGTAGCTGGGGCCGTACAGCCTATTTTGATTGGTCAAGCGATTTCGTTCATTCGTGATGAACCCAGTACCTTTGCGTGGCTGCGCGATCGCAACCTCACCGAAGGACTCGACCTACTCAGTTTGACGCTGCTGCTAACCGTGACGGTTCAGTTTAGCCTGCAGGGTATTCAGGGCTTCATGGTGCAAAAGGTGGGTCAGCAGATGACCAACGATATTCGTAACGACCTATTTGCCCACGTCCAGTCTTTGGCATCTAGCTTCTTTGAGCGCACACCCGTCGGTAAGCTGATCACTCGTATTACCAATGATGTGGAAGCGCTTGGCGATGTTTTCTCCACGGGGGCTGTTGGGATCATTACCGATATGATCACTATCCTCGTGCTGGTGATTGTGATGTTTCTGCGGCAGTGGAAGTTAGCTCTGGTCTTGGTTTTGCTGTTGGTCCCGATTGCGGGCGTGATTATTTACTTTCAGAATCAGTATCGTGCCGCCAACTACAAATCGCGTGAACAGCTCTCCAATCTCAACGCGAATCTGCAGGAAAATATCACCGGTATTGGGGTCGTGCAGCTCTTTCGCCGGGAGCAGTATAATGCCCGACTCTTTCGGCAGATTAATGAGCGCTACATTACAGCGGTAGATCGAACCATCTTTTTTGATTCTGCAGTCTCGGCCACCCTAGAGTGGACTTCCTTAGTCGGAATTGCAGGCGTCCTGCTCATCGGTGGTCAGGCGGTGTTAGGCGAAAGTTTAGACATCGGTACGCTGACAGAATTTATCCTCTTTGCTCAACGTTTGTTCAATCCACTGCAGCAGTTGGCAGAGAAGTTCACAACGCTACAGGGAGGCTTTACTGCCATTGAGCGGATTACCGATCTAATGCAGGAGCCCATAGAAATCGGCGATCCTCAGTATCCAAAAATGCTGCCATTGGCAGATGGCAAGACGGCGCTGGGAGAAGTCAAGTTCTCCGATGTCTGGCTAGCTTACAAATCAGACGACTATGTACTTAAGGCGCTAGATTTCACGATTAAACCCGGTGAAAAGATTGCAATTGTGGGTCCGACGGGGGCCGGAAAAAGTTCTCTGATTCGTTTGCTTTCCCGCCTTTATGAAGCTACGAAAGGTCAGGTCTTGGTGGATGGCGTTGATGTCCGCGATCTGTCGCAGGCTGAGCTGCGTCAGCATGTGGGAGTGATTTTGCAGGATGGATTTCTGTTTGCAGGGGATGTGAAGGGCAATATCGCCCTGGGTGAAGACTATTCCTTTGAGCAGATTCAAGAAGCGGCGGTCCAGATGAATGTGGCCTCGTTTATTGAGCAGCTTCCAGAGGGCTACGATACGGCGCTACGGGAGCGGGGAACGAACTTATCGGGTGGGCAAAAGCAGCTTTTAGCCTTTGCTAGGGCCGCGATTCGCAATCCTCGAATTTTGGTTTTGGATGAGGCGACTGCGAACCTGGACGTGGGCACTGAAGCGATGATCCAGGAGGCGCTGGATCGGTTGCTGGTAGACCGTACGGCAATCATTATTGCTCACCGGCTCTCGACAATTCGGAACGTGGATCGAATTTTGGTGCTCAATCACGGTCAGCTAGCGGAGTTTGGGACCCACGATGAGCTGATGAGATCGGGGGGACTATATGCCAGTCTCTATCAACTTCAGATGTTGGGGCAGGGGGTGGAGGCGATTTGATTTGCGATCGCAACCACAACCTCCGGTTCAGCCGAAGACATCAGCACCGCCGGAAAGACTGCCGTTCCCCACTCAGGATGTTCGATTAGCCAGCAACCTCCTGTCTCTACAAGCGGGTAACCGAGTGTTGCCTGCACCACCGCAACATCATCAAGGGTCATCTTTCCCGGTTGGGAAAGGAGAGGCTGCCCCGTTCTGGGATCAAACAGTTCAGTACAGTATCCCATCGGCAGCAGGCCGTCAGATATTTGTTGCCCAAAGTGAATAAACTGACGGCGTAGTTTTTGCTTTTGCCCCTCCGTTTCAGGATTGCGCTCTAGTAGAGCCACCTGACTATGTTGCATCACCACTAAGACCGACAGAACCGGCACCAGCCAATCTGGCAAGAGCTGGTCTAGGTGAGACGCAATAAAGGGACTGGGAAAGTGGGCAGAATACTCGATACCCATTGGGGTTGAGCGGCGTATCTTTTTCTCAGCATACGCTTTAACTCAGCCTTTAACATCTCTGTAACCACTTTAGGTTGTAGTTAAGAGCGGAGAAGCTGCAGCCCAAAGTAGGTGGGATCTCCGAGATATCAGTTTCGATCAGCTAGCACTATCGAGTACCGGTGTCTTTGCGGGACTGTTGAAAATCTAATCTGCTCGCCAAGTGCCGTGGAATCCCATGGGAACAACGGATGGCAATCCCAATCGACAAACTGGATCGGAGTTCAGGTGAGCGCTATCGAAAATCCAGACTTCACTTTTGTTGAGATCGCTATCAAAGACCACTGTCAAAATCCAGCCCTGTTTTGGATTCTGTTGATCGGGGGCGTAAATGGGTTCTGTCGCGTAGCGGTGAGCCCCTAAATCAGCTTCTATGAGGTTGCTGGTTTGGTGATCAAAGCGTCCGACTGTGTTGAATAAGTCGGTCCGTGGCGCATTCTGCTGTCGCAGCGATAGATAGGTGTAGCGAGCGGCCTGGCCTACGTCTTGAGGACTGACCATCGGGAACTCACAGTCGCGCTCCAGCACCGGATAGGTTTCCTCAAGTTTGCCTGTCTTAGGATTGACGTAAATTCGCCACAGCTCCGAGGGGGCAGCCGTCTGTGTTTGTCCCGTCGCCACTTCCTGCAAAAATTGATTGGTCTGGAAGTTGGGATAGCGAGCCACATCCACAACGATCAAGCCTTGCTTGTTGAGGTAGCCATTGCCAAAGTGCCATTGGTACCAAGGTTCTGCTTCGCTACGACTAACCACCTCTAGCGTCTGACGATCAATGACCAGAATTTGAGTGCCGAGTTCAGGCTGCCATCGCAGACAGTCGCTGTAGCTTTTAAGGTGGGCTATAAGTGGCAGTGGGTTTAATGAAAGGGGCGAGATGAAAAAGACGAGGTAAGGCCCGGCCATTACGAAGTCATGGATCATGGGCAGGCGATCGAGCGGTACAGCATTCTGCTGCTGAATTTTACCTGTGCGATCGCAACGATACAAAAGCAGCTTGCCCTGCCTGCCGTAGCTGACGCCGAAATTATAGATATCACCGGTTTGTGGGTCGCGCTTGGGATGGGCAGAGTAGGCTTGCTGCGGCTCTAGGCCCTCTAGATTTTCCAGCCCTCGAGTCTCCAGCGTCGTTAGATCGAGAGCATGGGGTTGCCCACCCTCCCACAGAGCCAGTAGTCGATCAGAAAGGGCCAAGACTGAGGTGTTGGCGGCATTCTTGGGGCCGTATTTTAGCCGATTCCACAGAGGGCCGGGGGAGACCATGCCATAGTTACTGTGCAGGAGAGTTCCAGCTTCTGCTTCAGCCTGATAGCCAGACGTTTGCACATAGCGATAAACGCCAGTGGTCTCTGGCTCGGTGAAATGAACGCCGAGAACTGCACCGTCACCGTCAAACCAGTGGCCAACCCGGCGACTGCCCCGCTCCAAGCGTGCAGGACCATTGCGATAAAGAGACCCTCTGAGACCAGAGGGAACAGCACCGGAGAGAACCGAGAGGGCCGTAGGCGCAAACTCTTGAGCGGGCTGAGCGAATGCCCGAAACCAAGAAGGCTGCGTTTGCTGAGGATTAGGTGCGGTCGCAATCATAGTAGCTACCTCTAGATGATCCAAAACGATTAATATGCATTTAATTGCATAAAAAACAGTATATGCAATTTTTTTAATATGTCAATAAGTGAATATGAGCCTTGCTTACGCAATCTTGTCAATATTGGCGGATACCGCCTGCAGCGGCTATGACTTAGCCAAGAAATTCGATGGGTCTGTGGGCTATTTTTGGTCGGCGAGTCATCAGCAAATTTATCGAGAGCTAGCCAAGTTAGAGAGGCAGGACTGGATTGAGGCAAAGCTGATCGCTCAGGAGGGGCGTCCCAACAAGAAGCTGTTCGCGCTGACAAAGCTGGGTCGGCAAGAAATGGTGAATTGGATCGGTCGGCCTAGCAAAATCAGCCGTACGAAGGAGGAGATCTTGGTCAAGCTATTTGCAGGGCATTTGGTGAAGCCCCAAGTTCTGATCACGGAACTGCGGCGATATCAGGGCGAGCACCAGCAGCAGCTTCAGGTTTACCAGGAGATTGAACAGGAGTTTTTCGCGCCTCTGGAGCAGCTCCCCTGGGCCGCGAAGTGTCAGTACCTGACGCTGCAGCAAGGTCTTATCTATGAAAAGGGAATTTTAGACTGGTGTGCAGATGTGATCGCACTTCTTGAGGCTCATCAATCCAGTCATTAGCGTCACGTCTCGCTGTGACCAAGCCCCTGTCCGATTGTGCTGGGGGAGTAGGCTCTCTGTTGTAGGGGATCTGCTTCAGTAAATTAGCTTGCGGAAAGCTGGCTCTTGGTGCAGTTCTTCAAAGTCAGGGTCGTCAATGGCAATTTCGCGGGTGGGTTCAGGGTTGAGCTGTACGGCCTGCTTCAGACTCTCAATGGCTGGAGACACCTGGCCCTGATGGGCATGGCAGCAGGCTTTGTTGTACCAAGCGTGGGCGTCGTTGGGATCTATCTCTACCGATTGCTCATGGGCGGTGATGGCGTCTTCATACTGATCGAGCTGCATCAGGGTGAAGCCCTTTGCGGCGAGCACGGCGGGACTATCGGCCTGAATTTTTAGCGCCTGCTCAAAGCTCTTGAGCGCCCTGGGGAACTGCTGAAGCTGGTTAAACACGAGTCCTCGCCGAAACCAGGCTTGGGCAAACTCGGGCTGCAGGTAAACGGCCTTGTCATAACTTGCGATCGCATCATCTTGCTGTCCGAGCCAGTAGAGCGCCTGTCCCTGCTGGTACCAGATTTCTGCATCCTCTGGTTTCGTTTCTAGCGCCCTTTTATAGCTGTTAATGGCGTCCTCGTAGCGATCGAGTCCTGAAAGCATCAGGCCATAAAAATACCAGTCATCTGGCGAAGGTGTCTTCAGCTTTAGGGCCTGCTCATAGCTTTCGACGGCCTCTTCATCTCGTCCAATTTCATAGAGAGCGATGGCGCGGTTGAGCCAGCAGCTCTCTGGGTTTTTGGGCTGCAGCTCTAGGGCGCGGTCATAGCTTTCGACGGCCTCTTGGTAGCGCTTCAGTTCCCCCAAAATGCAGCCTTTGCCAAACCATAAATCTGCTGTTGTTGGCTTTTTTGAGGCAATGGCCTGGTCATAGGCCGCTAGCTTCGCTTCTAGCGATTGGGTGTCCGAGGCGTCTGTCGATTGAGGACGCGACAACAGTTTACGAAATATCAAGACAATGACCAGAACAACGACAAATAGGAGGCGGCTAGATTGATGAAACAGTGAATAACCCGTGGCCATCAGGTCCGGTGGAACACCTAGCTCTCGACTGATAGTACCCACAAAACCCCAGAAAACCTGCTGCGCGACCGGAACAGTCCACAAAATTACAATCAGTGCCAGGAAGCCATAGCGTCGCCACTGACGTAATGACGGCTGCCATGAGCGGGGTAGCCAAGGCTCTAGAATACCGAAGCCATCTAAAGAGGGGACTGGCAATAGATTAAAACAAAGCGCCACCACCTGTAACGAGGTGAGACAGGCTAAAGCGGTCCAAAACCAGTTTTCAGATGACAGCCCCAGACGAAAGGGATGAGATAACAGCACCGCCACTAAGGCCGTTGCCAGCGGTCCGGCTGCAGATACGGCACTTTGCCACAGACGGCTGCGGAGCAGCCAGGTATTGATATAAACGGCAGCGCCCGGTAATGCTATCCCACCCAGCATCAAGAAAAACAGCGGGTAGATCAGGCTATAGGAAAAATCGCTGTACTTGAGGGGATTAAGGGTTAAATATCCCTTATCCTTAACGGTTTGATCGCCACCCCAGTAAGCCACAACGGCATGGCCGAACTCATGGAGGCAGACAGAAATAATCCAGCCCAAGAGAATAAAGGTTGCGATCGCAAGTCCGCGCCAGCTATCTGAAGATAGAGCCATTAGCTTCTCCATCTCCAATTATGCCCACCCTAAGAATTCGGTCGCAACCCAGACCGTGATTCCGCCGCTGGTGATGGCCATCAGCGGTGCGGCGAAGGCTGCACTACGCTCCCAAAAGTTATGAATCTGCGTGCAGCCGACATACAGCGTCAAAAGGACATAGCTGCCGGATAAGACCCCTGCAGTCGCAGTGAAGCCCAGGCTGGACTGCGCTAAGCCCCCCAAAACGGCGAAGAGAGAGAGCGGTAGCAGGGCTGCACCTGCCACAAAAACGTCACCGGCCCAGTTGCCTCGAGACCGATTCAGCAGACGTGCAATCGCGCTGGCTGCGACTAGGCTCAAGAACGCCGTCCCGCTCAACAGCACAACATCTATCGAAGATGGGGGACTCTCATACAGCAGTAGGCTCGCTAAGATCGTCAAGGTGGCCAATGCTGCCCAGATAAACCCTATGGCTGCGGCCTGAACCGAGGAGCAGCGAGCAAAGGATGGCAGGAGTTCGCCGCCAGGATTGAAGAGGACATTGGGCAGCAGCTTACAGGCTCGAGCAACCGTCCACCGCGTGAATTGGAGGGCCTTAATGTTGACGGTGGGGAATGCCGGTAAGGGCCAGCCCCTCAGCTTACTTTGCGCTTTCTGCACGCCGCTTACATCGCCCTGTGCCTGGAAGAGACGACTGGCGGTGCGCCAATCCTGTTTGGCCGCCGGTCGATCCTGAAGACTCTCGTGGGCAATGCCTCGGTAATAGTAGGCTGAAGCATAGCTCGAATCAATTTGAATGGCGCGCGTGTAGGCCGCTAGCGAGGACTCTGTGTATCCTAATCTGGCCCGAGCTCGTCCTTGATAGTAATGAGCCTGACTCACATTTGGATTCAGCGTCAAAACCTGGTACGCATCTTCGATTGCGCCCCGGTCGTCGCCGAGGACATACCGGGCCTGACAGCGGCCCAAATACGCCTCTAGGTACTGACTGTTCAATGTGATGGCCTGGGTGAAGGCGTCAACGGCCTGCTGATAGTTGCCTTGGGCATTGCACTGAACGCCATGAATGTAGTGCTTACGATGGGCTGGAGATGTCTCTTGGCTAACCGAAGGCTCATCATTTAGTTCTGGGGTGCCGAGTAAAGCCCGGTAAGCTTCACTAATGCGCTGAAACTCCGAGGCCGCAGTCGGGTTGTCGGGATTGAGATCGGGATGGTACTGGCGTGCTAACCGCCGAAATGCAGCTTTGATCTCAGACTGGGTCGCCTGCTTAGATACGCGAAGCACACGATAATAGTCGGAACGTGGAGGCATGAGTTAGCGACTAGGAAAGCGGAGCAGCGAACGGGATTACCCCATAAAGCTCTTAATGAACGGACTGTCAGAACGGGTAAAGTCCATCTTTTAATCTAGCAACCTATTGCCAAAGGTTCCCTAAAGAATTGATGACAAATCGCTTTGGAAGAAATTGACTAGACCTGAGTTTTCAATCGCTGAAGTCCTTCCCAAACGAACACTATTGCGGGGCACAAATCGATGGAGGCATCTAAAGAGCTGAAAACTATGGATGGCTGTTGCAGGGCTGTCCTCACTCAGCCGAGTCCTGCTATAAAATTGATGACGGGTCAGGATCCGCGATAAGGAGAGAGTATGACAAACTGGCGTGAAGTTTTGGGTGGGGTTACAGCGCCACAGGGCTATCGAGCGGCTGGGGTGGCGGCAGGTTTAAAGCCCTCCCACCTCCCGGACTTGGCGCTGATTGTCTCAGATGTAGATGCGATCGCAACGGGCGTCTTCACTACGAGTCAGGTTAGAGCAGCCTGCGTTGACTTCTGCCGCGACAATCTCAGCAACCAAGACACCGTGCGGGCCATTCTCTGCAATGCGGGGCAGGCCAATGCCGCCACGGGTGCCGCTGGGGCCGCTGCCGTCGTTCAGAAAGCCCAGTGGGTTGCCCAAGCGCTCAACATCTCCCCTGAATCCGTCTTAATTTCCTCCACGGGCGTCATTGGCAAATTGATTGCTTTGGAAAAGGTCGAGGCTGCCCTGCCGCAGCTAGTGGCGGAGCTATCAGAGACCGGCTCTGAAGCCGCGAATCAGGCGATCATGACCACCGACCTCGTGGAGAAATCGGTCGCCTTAGAAATGGACATGGGCGATCGGGTCGTCCGCGTGGGCGGCATTGCTAAAGGGTCGGGCATGATTCACCCCGATATGGCAACGATGCTGGCCTTTGTCACCTGTGATGCCGCTGTTTCGCCGACGCTCTGGCAGCAAATGGTGCGCCGCGCCGCCGACCGCAGCTTTAACCAAGTCACCGTTGACGGCGACACTAGCACCAACGATATGTTGTTGGCCCTCGCCAACGGCCAATCTCGCACCCCTGCGATCACAGAGGCGGGGCCAGAGGCTAGACAATTAGAAGCGATGCTGACAGAAGTTTGCCAGCGTTTGGCTCAAAAAATGGCGCGGGATGGCGAAGGGGCGACCTGTTTAATTGAAGTCCAGGTGAGCGGGGCTGCAGATGATCCGGGCGCTCGCCAAATTGCCCGCACCATTGCTGGATCCATGTTGGTCAAGTCCGCTGTGTTTGGCCGCGACCCGAACTGGGGACGAATTGCGATGGCGGCAGGTCGAGCGGGCGTTCGCTTTGATGCTGACCGACTCGATATCCGACTGGGGGATTTTGTCTTGCTCCAGCAGGGGACACCCCAAGACTTTGACGCCGCCGCCGCTAGCGATTATCTCAAACAAGATCCGGTGATTATTGCCGTTCAGGTGGGGGATGGAGAGGGATCTGGTACCGCTTGGGGCTGTGATCTAAGCTACGACTACGTCAAGATTAATGCAGAGTACACCACCTAGGCGTTTTTAAACCGATGGCAGGACATAGCAAATGGGCCAATATCAAGCGTCAAAAGGCGAGGGTCGATGCTAAAAAAGGCAAGGTCTTTGCCCGACTGTCGCGGGCGATGATTGTCGCCGCTCGCAATGGACTTCCCGATCCAGCCGCAAATTTTCAACTGCGCTGGGCGATTGAGAAAGCCAAAGCCGCTGGGATCCCCAACGAAAATATTGAACGTGCGATCGCAAAGGGTTCCGGCCAGCTTGGTGCCGACGAAAACTGGGAAGATATCCAATACGAGGGCTATGGCCCCAGCGGTGTAGCTGTATTGATTGAAGCGCTCACCGACAACCGCAACCGTACCGCCGCCGATCTCCGGTCAGCGTTTAGCAAACACGGTGGCAACCTGGGCGAGAAAGGCTGCGTCGGCTGGATGTTTGAATCCAAGGGCATCATTACCCTTGCCGGTCCCCTCACTGACGAAGAGGACTTTCTCGAAACGCTACTGGAGCTAGGGGCTGAATCCTACGAGATTCTGGAAGATGATGACGGGATCCTTGTCGAGGTTTGTACGCATCCCAATGACCTAGAGCAAATTGCCGAGCCACTCCAGGTGCAGGGTTATACCGTTAAAGAATCAGAGACGCGCTGGCTGGCCAACAATACCGTTGACGTTGTAGGTCTAGAGCCGGCACAGATGATTCTCAAGCTGATGGACGTTCTGGAAGATCTCGATGATGTCCAAACCGTGACCGCCAACTTTGAGCTTCAAGATAGCTTGCTGGCTGAACTCGACTTGGAGTAACTCGTGATCGGGCTTAGAGATAGCTGAGTTGACCCCTCTCGCCACTTTAAATGGCAAGGTTTGATCGATCCGATCTTCAAATTGGGCATTCCTAAGATGAGGCCTTATGATCGGGGGTAGACTGTCCCTTAGGGAGAGTCTTTTGCCCTCAAGTCCAGTTCACAACTTAAATCTGTAGCCTATGTTGCCGTACGATCCCCTGTCTAAGCGCTTAGGAGGTTATTTAATCGATGCGGGACTACTCACAGATTCCCAGGTTGAGGTCGCCCTCAACGATCAGAAAGCGACCGGCATGCGGTTCGGAGATATTATTGTCGAGCGCGGCTGGGTCAAGCGACGCACGATTGAGTACCTAGCTCAAAAAGTGATCAAAATGGAGCGTGAAATTGGAGAGCCACTCCAAGAAGGCTTACTCCAGACCAGCTTCAGCATTCGCAGGCAGCGTCAGCCTTAGGCGTCAAAATCGACTTTTATAGAGGGCAGCGGTATTCCTCCGTTGAAATTTTGCATGGCAAATTTAGAACATCTTGAGCGTCTTCAGCAAGGTCCTGATGCCTGGAACTATTGGCGGACCACCAGCATGGAGCAGCCTGATTTGTCGGGGGCTGACTTGAGCGGTGCTAGCTTTGAGTTTGCTAACCTCAGCGGCGTTAAGCTCGATTTTGCCAACTTAGAAGGGGCTAACCTTAAAAATGCCTATCTGTACCGGGCTTCGCTTAAAAGAGCCAATCTGCGCATAGCCGATCTCATGAACGCGAATCTAGAGCAGGCTGATTTACGACAGGCTAGCTTAGAAGGAGCCGATCTTTATAAGGCAAAGCTGGTGGAAGCCAGATGCGATCGCGCCAATTTCTCTAAAGCCATTGTGCGGCGTGCTAACCTTTCTCGAGCCAGTCTCAAGGGAGCAGAAGGTCGCTTTTCAGACTTTTTGCAGGCCAATCTGATGCGGGCTAATCTTTCAATGGCTAACTTTTATCAGGCCAATTTGGCGGGTAGCAATCTGATTGAGGCCAATCTGAGCTGGGCAAATCTATTAGAAGTGAATCTGCATAAGGCGAATCTGTGCCGAGCAACTCTCCTGCAAACGAATCTATGCCGCGTCAATTCCCATGATGCTTTGTTCAAAGGAGTGACGTATTCTTCCGAGCCAGCCCTCGCTGCCAGTGCTGTCTAGACGGTTAACATCTGCAGAATCCTTGCTTGATCAAGATCGCCCACTAGTTTCTGAATCGGCTGGGGCCACACTCTAACGAGCGTTGGCGTTGCCAGAACCTGTGCTGCCTCTGCCTGCTCAGGATGCTGTGTGACGTCAATAATCTTAAGGGTGTAGGGACAGGCTAGTGCCTGCTCTAGGACTTGATGTAAGACCTTTAATGTCTGGATTGTGTTGCGGCTGTGGCGCGCGATAAACAGGTGTAAAACGTAGGTGGAAGCGTGTGCTTTTGCCAGCTCAGGTGCTGGTGTCTCAGGCTCTGATGGTGAGGGATCGTTTGCTCGAATCACCCAGTTGTGAGATTCCCACAGCTCTGGGAATTTTTCGCGGTAGCTGTGGATGACTCTGCCATCCTGTTCTTCTGGGGCTACAGGGACCGGTCGCCACTGATGAACGGGGACATTAAAAATGGCTTGAAAAAAAATCCGGTAGCGCCAAACCGGTGGATAGGCTTCGGCGACAACGCGCACTTCCTGCGATTGCGGATCAATCCAGCGATCAACGGTTGCCGTATAGGAAGGTGTCAAAAACAGAGGCGCTTCAGGTAAGTTGAGCCGCCGCTGCAGCACTGCACAGAGTTGAGCATGCCAGTGCTGCTGTTTACTGGGGTCAATGGCGTAGACGAGATCTCCCCCCGGCGTTACTAGGACTAAGCCTTTGTATAACGATGCAGAGGGATGGGATTCATGGAGGGCCAAAACTATCCTCGGCTGATCGAAAAGGGCTAGCGTTAGTGTAGCCCTCTTGCGGTTGGCCTAGATTCGACCCCGCAGGATCTGTGCCATTTCGTTGGGCTTTGGCGAAGACTCTAGCGCGGTTTCTTCGTCAATGCGCCCTTCTTCATAGAGCTGATAGATACATTGATTCATCGTCATCATGCCGTCGTAGTTACATTGAGGAATGATGGCCTCAATCTCTTCGACGTCACCGCGAAGAATATAGTCCTTAACAGCATCGGTATTGATCATCACTTCATGGATGGCCGCTCGCTTACCGTCAGTGGTGCGCAATAATGACTGAGCAATAACGCCCACTAGCGATTCTGCCACCTGCACTCGCATGGGAGCCTGTTCCTCAGGCTTAAAGATATTCAGCATCCGCTCAATGGTCTTGACGGCGCTGTTGGTGTGCAGGGTTCCAAACACCAAGTGACCCGTTTGTGCTGCTTTGAGGGCTGTGTTAACGGTGATGCGATCGCGCATTTCTCCGATCAAAATCACGTCTGGATCCTCTCGAAGGGAGGCCTTAAGGGCATTTTCAAATTCATGGGTATGGATGCCCACTTCTCGCTGCCGAATCATCGACTTCTTGCTTTGGTGGACAAATTCCACCGGATCTTCAATGGAGATGATGTGCTTGGGCATCTCACTATTGATGTAGTCCACCATTGCCGCTAGCGTTGTGGACTTACCGGAGCCGGTGGGGCCGGTCACCAGGATGAGACCTTTGTGGTAGTGGCACAGATCTTGGAAAACAAGGGGGAGGTTAAGTTCATCCAGGGTCAGAATCCGCAGAGGGATCAGTCGCAGCACCATGGCCGGACCTTTGAGGGAGACAAAGACGTTGATCCGCACGCGAGCCATGCCGTCGTACTGCGTTGCGCCGTCGTACTCTAATTCAGTATTAAATTGGTGAACCTGTTCGGGAGTCAGAATCTCTTCGAGCCAAGATTGAAAGGTTTCAGCATCTGTGACGGGATGCTGGGCAGCCTCTAGACGGCCCCGGTCTCGAAAGCGGGGCACCTCTCCCACACCCAGATGAACATCAGAAAAGTTATGCTCGAAAGCCTGCTGTACTAGGCTTTTGAGGGTGATGCCGCTGGGATTCGAGCGCTGAGTGGGTGGAATGGCCTGGGTGGCCTCTGAGAGATCTCTTGGATTGATGATTGTTCCCGACGGAGCTGCTAGGCCAATGGTTTGAGTTGCGGAGGTGAGGTGGTCGGCTGGGCTTAGCTGTGTGGGTGCCTCTGGATTGACTTGCGTGGGTACCTCTGGGCTTGGGGGCGGTTGAAAAGGTGGGGGTGGCAGAGGGGTGGATTGATAATCAGTCATAGCCTGTCTACGTTAACAACGTTACTCATTCATCTCGCGGCACTCGACCTAACAGATCTAGCTAAGGCATGGGGATGAATACTCCAATACCCTAATTGTGGACAGCTTCAGGGACAGATGTGACTCTCAAAGGCCGGATCTTTGTGAGATATCGGTTCTCGATGGGGGACTCAGGTGTTATTCAGAGTAGGGCGAGCAGATCGGAAAATGACGACTCGCTCTGCGTGATGCTAGCGATGTATCGCTTTACCCAACTGAGTTGGGACAGCCTTGCCTGACTCTAAATAAGCTTGAGCTATGGCAATGCCCGACTCAATGATGTGTATCGCTATCGCCAGCCGGAAGGCGATCGTTCCGCGGATTCTAATAGTTATTAATACTCATTCTAAATATTCATTTTTAGAAAGCTATAGATTAAATCATTATTTGCTGTTGACGTAGTGATTTATACTCAATTACTCAAGTGTTGACGTTAGCAATTTGCTCTAGTTTTTGAGTATAGATGAGCTGTCAAAATGGTTCTATGGAGACTGCTGCAGTCCGGTGGAAGCTGTAAGGCTGGAGGTGGGGATCAGCTTTATAGAAGCTCGATGCATTGTGGGGTTCACCTGCGCCTCAATTCTGGGCAAAGCAACAAAATTAGATGCGACCGTTGTAAACCGGCTTGTCCCATCTTTGGGTTTTGTGACTTGTTCACGATTTGCTCTATAGGATGCTAGATATAAGCTTCAAGAATTCGTCATCAGCGATAATCTAAATGTAAATATTGTTAAACCAAAGCCCATACTGGTGGGGATCATTCTATATACTAAAAAAACTTGAATTGACGACAAACGGTTTTAGACTTTATTCACTTTTGCGGGAGGATTTAATATCATGCTTTCTCAGGCTCCTCATTTAAAACGGCTCTCTTTGGTCCTACTGGTTAAGAGTTTCTTGGTTTGGACCTTCACCCTGACGGTTTGCTGGTTGGTGGTGGGTTTCCCTGTGGTCGTGCTGATGGTGACGTTCGGGTCACTGGGTGCGATCGCACTTCAGGCGGTTCTGCCGATGAGCGCAGTGGTTCTTGTGGCGGGCGGCATCCTCTCAGCGAATGTATTGGCGATCATTGCCGGAGCAGCCGTGCTGACGCTCAAGGGTATTCATCCGCATCAGGTGCGCTGGTTAAGCTGGCTCAATGGCAAGGCGAATCCTCAGCACAGTCCTGTTTATGCCGCTTGTCCTTTGACTTGCGATCGCAACGTATAATCCCCCTTTGTCTGCCTGACTGGGGCCGCTAAGTTGCCTGATCCCCATCCACTTCGTTAGCAGGGATCTGCGAAATATAGAAAATAGCCGAGAGGGTTGATCCAGACAGATCGATCCTCTCGGCTGTTTTTAGCTGGGCTAGGACCGCCTGATCTTTCGCATGTTTACTTTTGGATCCTTTCCGTCGCCTCATTGATGCCTGTGCCGCTGTATACGCAGTACCCGGCTGAGTCAAGACAGTCCTTCCTTGGCACAGACGGGTTTCAGCCATTTTTATGTCCTAGCCAATACGCGTACCGCTATACCAGTTGATTAAGCGGTTCGTTCTCCTTTACCCTTGGGTCACACCCATTGCCGTACCTTCATGCCTAATTCCCCCACTCGGATCTGCATTACCCTCGGGACCCGTCCAGAAGCCATCAAGTTGGCCCCTGTGATTCAGGCGTTCCAAAGCTCAGACCGCTTTCTCACTCAAGTTGTCCTTACGGGCCAGCATCGAGAAATGGTGGATCAGGTCATGACCCTATTTCAGCTACAGGCTGACCATGACTTAGATATCATGTCCGCCAAGCAAACGCTCTCCGATATCACATGCCGCAGTTTGCAGGGACTCCAGGGGCTGTTTCAAGATCTCAAGCCCGACCTTGTCATTGTTCAGGGCGATACCACTACGGCCTTTGCTGCCGCCCTTGCTGCCTTCTACCAGCAAATTCCCCTGGGCCATGTTGAAGCTGGACTGCGAACCGATGAGCTGTTCAATCCCTACCCTGAAGAAGCCAATCGCCGTCTGGTTTCGCAAATCACCCAGCTTCACTTTGCGCCCACGACCCGTGCCGTCGCTAACCTAGAGCGCTCCGGCGTCACCGGAGCCATTCATCACACTGGCAACACCGTCATTGATGCCCTTTTGAAAGTTGCCGTTACCCGTCCTGACTGTTCGATTCCCGACCTAGACTGGGATCAGTATCGAGTATTGCTAGCCACCGTTCACCGCCGTGAAAATTGGGGAGCAGCTCTGCAGCAGATTGCCCAAGGGTTTCTCAAAATTCTAGAGCAGTTTCCCGACACTGCCATCGTGCTGCCCCTGCATCGGAATCCCACTGTCCGAGAACCCCTGCAGGCTCTGCTAGGCGATCATCCTAGAGTCTTTCTCACAGAACCCCTTGATTACGGTAACTTGGTTGGCGCGATCCAGCGCTGCCATCTTTTGCTCACAGATTCTGGCGGCCTTCAGGAAGAGGCCCCTAGCTTAGGTAAGCCTGTCCTGGTGCTGAGGGAAACTACAGAACGCCCAGAAGCTGTCGAAGCGGGAACTGCTCGGCTAATTGGTACCGATGCGACCCAGATTGCAGAAGTCGCTGCTCAGCTCCTCGGCGACTCAGGGACCTACGACACCATGGCAACTGCCGTTAACCCCTTTGGAGATGGTCACGCCGCCGAGCGGATTGTCCAGATTGTGCAAGATTACTTTCAAGATTAAGAGCAGTTCTGACCACTGGAGAGATCGGTTGCTGCTGTGGGTACGACCTCCGGGTAACTGTTGCTCAGCATGACAACGCTGGCGGGATCTGTTGGTCGTGGCTGGGTCTGCAGCACTTTTTGGATATGGAAGCCAATCTGCTGGTCTCGAGATAGGCCAAATGGTGCAGTGACTACGTTGTCTAGCTGGTTGAGCAATGACACTAATACGTCGTTGACGGCCTCGCGATGCAGTGGCGGTAGACGATTGGAATTCAGATAATGCCGAACTTCAACAATTACATCTCGTAGGCGATAAAAATGCACCCCTTGCTCAAGGCTCGCGGGAATCAGGCTTTGCGTTAGGTAACGAACTTGATAGTCACTGAGTCCCCGATCACAAAGCTGCTGGTAGGTTATGGTTTCCGTAGTCATGGTGGCAATGAGGGTCTGCAGGACTAAAGTAAAAAGACGCAAGCCTGACGCAAATCGATCTCAGTAGTAACAAAACTCAATTCAAACTGTCCGCCCCAAAACTGGACGACAGCCGAACCTCACAGATATCCCATCGAATCTCAAGGGCGAAGAACTGCTCAGGTGTAGATTTGAATGAATGGCTCGAAAAAGCGCAAGGTCGAGAAAATAGCCCAATAGCTTATCTCCTCTAGGTTTAGAGTACCCATTCTCGTCGCCTGCCCTGACATCCTAAGATTGGAGCCAGACCTGAGGGGTGGCTAAAGCGTGTGCGATCTCCCTCATGCTTTAGCTTAAAGAGATCGGTCTGCAGGTCCAGCGGCTAACCAAAGCGTTTTTTGTTGTATCTCGCTTGAGATAATATCCTCTTTTATCGGCCATAGTTTGGCGGCTGTTACCATTTCTGTGTTGGGCCGACCCCGTCAGCCATCACGCCTTTGGCTCGGCTGGCTGGTGGTCATGGCGCTGGCACCCGATATTGACTACGCGATTCCTGCGCTGCAGGCGAGTCATCACAATGGTCTCAGGATTACTCATTCTATTTTCGTTAGCCTTTTGCTGCCGTTGGGAAGGGGATTATGCCTCTTGCTCTTGAATCAAAAGGGGAAGGTGCCCTTGTCCTCTGGAGTATGGTGGCGAGTGAGCGGCAGCCAGTCGCTCCTTTTGCAGGCTATCTGCGCTGGATCATCTCACTTACTGATGGATTTGCTGGTCGGGGTGACGCCATTGCCGCTGCTGTGGCCTCTGTTCCCTCGTCTATTCAAGCTGCCCTTTGGACTCTTACCCAGTGCTGGACGTTTACAGTGGGGCAACGCGTTGCTCTACCAAAATTTGGGCATTGAGCTAGGGGTAATGGTGCCTGTCTTGCTGATGACGCTCTTGGCTGTCAATGGCAAAGGTCATCCTTTGCTGCTCCTGACTCTGAGTTTGATCGCGGCATATTTTATGATGTGGGCTGCACAGCTTGCTCGGTAACCACAGGCCCTCTGTTGGCGGAGTCTACGATCTGGACCGTAGATAACGGCGACCTGCAATGCTACTTTTGACTATTGTGTTTTGTTTACCTCGTGATCACACATTCATCTTCATCCTCTAACGCTAAGGGGTGGCAGGGACAACTGCACCTGATCTATGGCTGTGACGCTGAAGCTACAAAAGTGCAGCACTGTCGGGCCCAGGCTCCGTTAAAAGTGCAGCGTCCGTTTTACCCTGAGGGACCAGAGGTTTGTCACAGCGTCATGCTCCATACGGCGGGCGGTGTTGTCGGAGGAGATCTTCTCTCTACTGATATTCAGCTTCAGGCCCGCAGTCATGTTGTTTTGACGACGGCGTCAGCGAACAAGATTTATCGTTCGAATGGCCGCGAGGCTCGGCAAACCATCCAGATTCGAGTGGAGCCGGACGCTATCTTAGAGTGGCTGCCGCAGGAGACAATTGTGTTTAACCAGGCGATCTATCGTCAAGATCTGACGGTTGAGCTGAGTCCTGGTGCCAGCTGGCTGGGCTGGGAGATCACGCGTTTTGGCCGTAGCGCCAGGGGGGAAACCTTTGTGGCCGGTGACTGGCGATCGCAAACCCAAGTCTATCGGCAGGGACGTCCGCTCTGGATTGATCGACAATGGTTACCTGGGTGCCCCGACACTTGGCACAGCCCCCACGGATTAGCGGGTTGTCCAGTGGTCGGCAGTTTTGCTTGGGTCGGCCAAGCCGTGACGACGGAACTCGTCGCCCAAGCCCGAACGCTGGGGCAAAACCAGCAGGGGACAGGCGTGACCCGACTGCAGCAGGGGATGCTGTGTCGCTATCGCGGCCACTCTAGTCGAGAGGCCCGACAATGGTTTACACAAGTATGGAATCTAATTCGACAGGCCGCTTGGAACCGTCGGGCCTGTCCCCCCAGAGTTTGGCAAATCTTCTAATGAGGTGATCTATGCAACTCACTCCCCAAGAAAAGGACAAGCTAATGCTGTTCACGGCGGCGCTGCTGGCTGAGCGACGGAAGGATCGGGGACTAAAGCTCAACTATCCTGAGGCGGTGGCCTATTTGTCTGCCGCGATTCTAGAGGGGGCTCGGGATGGCCGCACGGTGGCGGATCTGATGAGCTATGGGACTACATTGCTGACGCGAGATGACGTGATGGAGGGCATCCCAGAGATGATCCATGAGGTACAGGTGGAGGCGACGTTCCCGGATGGGACGAAGTTAGTGACGGTTCATGATCCGATTGCGTAGGTTCGTTGTTTGCGGGCTGCTGTTCGGTGGGCTGGTGCCCTCTGCTCAAGCTTTTGTTTTACTAGAACGTGATGATCAGCCGGTCAATACGGTGGAAGAGGCGGTTGAGACGGCTGCCCGCTGGAGCTATGAACCGGGTTCGGTGACAGAGGGCGTGCGGGGTTTAGATGAGGGATTGGAGGTTGCGATCGCAACCAATTTCTGTGAACGCCTCGTCCCTCAATTTCGAGATCCCTACCCTCCCGACTGTGATCAGGTGAAAACGGCCCTTAAAGTCGCGCTGAATCAATGGGCCGAAGAACATCCCGTCCTCAAATTTGTTGACGTGAGTGGAACTATTACACCCGCATTGCCTCCACCCAATCATCCAGAACCCTGGCAGGGCTTTGGGGCTGAGCTTGATTTCTTCGTTCTCAACGGTCAAGAATATCCAGCCGTTAGCGAAGTGGGCGGCTATACCAGTTACTGGTCTGTTAACAAGCCCCCCAGGCTGACCAATGGACAGAAGGCCGAGGGTGGGAGCACCATTAACAGCGCAGATATCATTCTTAACGCTGAAACCTGCTTCTTTTTCAACGCTCAACAGCCGATTCCAGAATGTAATCACTTTCAATCGTTGGTGCTGCACGAAGTCGGTCATGCTCTGGGGCTCGGCCACCCTGATGAACTACCCGAGCGAAATCTAGATACCGATCGATCGCCCGCAACTGAGATCGCAATTAATTGTGAACAACCCGCGCAGGGCCTGCAGGCTTCTCCGGCACTGGAGCCGAATGCGGCTATGAATGGTTATGCTGGACGACCCGCTCCACTGCTCAAGCTGACCGAAGACGACCGTGGTGGCCTTCGGTTTCTTTATCCCCCCTGCACCCCCGCCAGGAAGAGAATTCCCCTGTGGTTATTGGCCGTGAGTCTGCTGGCCGGGATTCTCTTGATTGTCGGGAGCCTGCTCTTTTTACTGTTGCAGCGGCCACAGAAAGTTAAGCCGAGATAAATCTATGCTGTCGAGGCTAGAAGTCAGAGAGAAAGTAGCCTACAGTTGCACTTAAGTTCATGGGTAAGAAAGAATGATTCCCGGAGAAATTTTGCCGCAGTCTGGCGATATCGAACTGAATGCAGGTCGCCCCACGGTCACCTTAGCGGTGGCGAATACAGGGGATCGGCCGGTTCAGATTGGCTCCCACTTCCATTTTTTTGAGGTCAACACGGCCCTAGACTTTGAGCGCGATCAGGCCCGAGGGATGCGGCTTGATATTCCGGCGGGCACGGCTGTGCGTTTTGAGCCGGGTGATCAGCGTCAGGTTCAGCTCGTAGCGCTGGCGGGGCGTCGTGAAGTCTATGGTTTTAATGCTTTAGTTGAAGGTCCAGTGGATTCGTAAGTGATCAAACGTTTGATAGGGGAAACTGCATGAGCTATCGCATGGACCGCCGCGCCTATGCCGAGACCTATGGACCGACTGTAGGTGATCGCATCCGTCTTGCCGATACCGAACTGATCATTGAAGTTGAGCAGGATCACACCACTTACGGTGATGAGGTTAAGTTTGGTGGAGGCAAGGTCATTCGCGACGGCATGGGTCAGTCCCCGACCACCAATGCTGACGGGGCCGTCGATGCGGTGATCACCAATGCCTTAATTCTCGACTGGTGGGGCATTGTCAAAGCCGATATTGGCATCAAAGATGGCAGAATCGCCGCCATCGGAAAGGCTGGGAACCCCAATATTCAAGATAATGTTGATATCGTCATTGGTCCTGGCACAGAGGCTATTGCTGGGGAAGGCATGATTCTGACGGCGGGCGGGATTGATTCGCATATTCACTTTATTTGTCCGCAGCAGATTGAAGTTGCGATCGCATCTGGCGTCACCACCATGTTGGGGGGCGGTACGGGACCGGCAGCAGGCACTAACGCCACCACCTGCACCCCTGGCCCCTGGAATATCCATCAAATGCTGCGCTCTGCCGACGCATTCCCCATGAATCTAGGATTTCTCGGTAAGGGCAACACCAGTCAGCCCGCAGCCCTAGAAGAGCAGGTCAAAGCAGGGGCAATGGGTCTCAAGCTCCACGAAGACTGGGGTACAACACCCGCGACGATTGATACCTGCCTGGGGGTTGCTGATCAATATGACGTGCAGGTCGCCATTCACACTGACACGCTTAACGAAGCGGGTTTTGTGGAGAATACGATCGCGGCGTTCAAAAATCGAGTCATCCATACCTATCACACCGAAGGTGCTGGGGGCGGTCATGCACCAGACATTATCAAGGTTTGTGGTGAAGCCAATGTTTTGCCTTCTTCGACCAATCCGACGCGCCCCTATACGGTGAACACGCTGGATGAACATCTCGATATGCTGATGGTGTGTCACCACTTAGATGCTGGGATTCCTGAAGATGTGGCTTTTGCAGAATCCCGTATTCGTAGAGAAACGATTGCGGCTGAAGATATTCTCCATGATCTCGGTGCCTTCAGTATGATTGCCTCTGACTCACAGGCGATGGGCCGAGTGGGTGAAGTGATTATTCGTACCTGGCAAACGGCGCACAAAATGAAGGTTCAGCGGGGGCCATTGCCGGAGGATTCAGACCGCAATGATAATACTCGTGCCAAGCGCTACGTGGCGAAGTATACGATTAACCCTGCGATCGCTCACGGCATTGCCGACCATGTAGGTTCTGTCGAAGTTGGCAAGCTTGCAGACCTTTGCCTGTGGAAACCTGCGATGTTTGGCGTCAAGCCAGAGATGGTTATTAAGGGTGGCTTTATTGCCTGGGCGCAGATGGGAGATGCTAACGCCAGTATTCCGACTCCGCAGCCGGTGCACATGCGACCGATGTTTGGCGGATTTGGAGGTGCGATCGCATCTACTTCTCTCACCTTCATCTCCCAAGCAGCAATGGGGCAGGGAATCCCAGAACAGATTGGCCTACAGACTCAGGTAGCAGCAGTCTCTGACACCCGTCAGCTCAGCAAGCAAGACATGAAGCTGAATGACGCCTTGCCTGATATTGAGGTTGATTCTGAGACCTATGAAGTCAGGGCCGACGGGGAGTTGTTGACTTGCGAACCGGCGACGGTATTACCGATGGCTCAGCGATACTTTTTGTTTTAGAGAATGTATAAAAACCTCTAAGCATATTTACTCAGAGTTGCCATTGTCTTTGCTTTAAGCTTTTGAGTTTTCATCAGATCGATCAAGCTCAAAGCAGCTTCTAAGTATTGAGAGGAGTGCTCTGCAACCTCTTCACACATCTCTGCAAATACTCTATCAACATTACTCCGCTTCGCCTGCATTTTGTCGCAGAAGATCATCAGATGCCTGTTCAGCTTCACAGAAGAGTTGCATAGTGCTTAAGCTTGGGGAGTATCTTTCAACAACCAAAATTTCCGTTCGCGTCCCTGAGGGCCTCGTTAAGTTTTCTCGAAGAGCATAATTGGTAAATGCTTGGCGTAGTGATCATAGTCTTTATCTGTAGTATAAATTTTGAATTCAGCTCGTATTGCAACAGCGCAAATTAGGAAATCTGTGTGTGAGCCTTGGATTCCTTTTGAGCGGCAGAAATTCGAATACTCTGCAGCAGCTTCGTAATCAGAATCTATCACTGGTTCGTTCGGAAAATGCTTCAGTTTCTGGCGGAGTGCTTCATACCTGCTTTTATCCGTGTAGCCGGACAATAGTTCTTGTCTGATGGCACCAATGATTTTTACTTGATTATCATCAACGAGTCGAGCTAGTTGTTGCGCCGCAAAGGTCTCAGCCTCCGAATTGCCTCGCAGGGAAACGGACCAAACACAGGTGTCTACAAGGATGCCGCTCATTACCGTCCTTTTTTGTAGTCGTAATCAGCGTCTTGAGGGAACTTACCAAACAGAGAGATGATTTCTCGCTGCTTTCGGCGTTGCACAAACTCAGTGAGCGCATGATTTACCGTCTCTTTTTTCGTGGAAAACCCACCAACTCGTAGGGCCTCTTCCAGCAAATCAGCATCAATAGAGAGGTTCGTAGCCATAGCTAAATCCCGTTCACACATAAGCCCACACACTGTATCACACAGAAGCGATAAGGTAGGGTGTTTGTGCGTTTGATAATGTCCCCGAACTTCTCCAGGCTCCAGGCTGTGCAGGTTTTGGGCTGCGGTACTTCTGCTGAATAATCAACTGATAACAACCTGATTTCGGCCACTCTCTTTGGCCCTGTATAGCGCTGCGTCAGCTTTCTGCATGAGAGAGTCTAGATTGTCGGTCCCTTCGTCGAGAATTGCGATTCCGATAGAGACGGTCCAGCTCAAATCTGACGGATTCCTGAGGCGTGTTTCTGCCATTGTTGCGCGAATTCGTTCAGCGACGCTCTGTGATGATGGGGCGTCGCAATCAGGCAAAATGATCGCAAACTCCTCGCCTCCAATGCGACCGATGATATCGGTTTGGCGAAGAGCCTGTAGTAAAACAATGGCGAATTTTTTTAAAACAGCATCTCCTGTTGCATGACCATAGGTATCGTTAATCCGTTTAAAGTGATCGATATCTATCATTAAGAGGGTTGCGGGTTGCTGGCGACGCTGTGCGAGCAGCAGCTCTCGTCGCCCCGTCTCCATGAAATGCCGCCGGTTGTACAGCTCAGTCAGTGCATCGTGCATCGCCAAGTTGTACAGCTTGAAAGTAGCTTCTTTGACCCTATGAACCATGGGACGAAAAATAAATGCGGCTTCCAGAGATAGAGCCATCAGCAAAATGACTAGCATGGCCTGCTGTACATTTCTGAGCCGCATGGTTCGCTCAGTGGTGTCAGACTCGAAGAGAAAAACGGCCTCATCCAACATTGGTAACAGATGCTTGAGGGATGCAGCCTGGATTTTTTTATAGGCTTCCTGACGTTGGTTGCTGTCAGTGCTGTTAGCCAGAATTTTTGTGTTTTTAATAAATGTACGAGTGCGACGGTCAAGAGCATCTGGTTCACTGAAGTAGAGCTGTCTCAGTTCTGGCGTGAGTTTATGGGTTAGATCAAGTTTGCCATTACCGTAGACTAGTGCTTTGTGTGATTGCTCCATCAACGTCGTCAGCTTCAGGAACTCAGGCTTTAAGTCTATGTTCCCTTGTTCTAAGGCCGTCGCATAAATACTGATGCGTTGCGAAAGCATCCGCTGTCGCCCTGCCACATTGATGACCTTCGCTGAGGATACGTTCTCTTTGATCACGTTATCCAAAAGCAGATGAGCGCCAATAGACAGTAGAGCGATCAGCGACAAAGCGACCGTATATGCCGTTGTCAGAGAGCGAGTGATCCGAATGTCAGTATTCTCAGAGTCCGTAGCCTCGTCTAGCTCTTTCCCTCTGTAGGGAAGGTGGGTAAAGAGAGAAGCCGGATTGAATAGTTTCAAGGTATTTCCTGGAACAATGAAGGGCGATAAGTTCTTCAGAGAAGCGTACTCTCTGGTAAATTCGTTTCTCCCAACAGACTTCGACGTTAACAGGCGAATTTATATTCTTATATATGCTCTCAGGGTGCCCATTTGTTCCTGTTTTCGGCTATGGGGCTGAAATTAAAGTATTTTGATTTCCATGCGTGGTTTATCGCTTGAATCTAGTCATGAAGCATCGGCCTGAGGATGATGCCAATGCCCCGAAATAATCATTCGGCCCAAACCCTTGCAAGCAATATATTATGAGGCGGCTTTTTAGGCTAGTTAGGAAGGCATTGCCGCGTCTTGAGCCGGAACTGACGGCTCAGGCAAACGCGATGATTTTCTCGCAGAGCGATAGGAATCGGTCTCTCGGAGCCGTTGGCTGAGAAAGCGGCAGATTTCTAGAATAATATGCGGTCTCTGGGTTGTAAGGCTGAGAAAGCGAGTTTTTTCTAGCTTGAGAAGTGTAGAGGATTCAGTTGCGATCGCACCGTTCCAGCGCGGTGCATTATCAAACAGGGCAATTTCGCCGAAGTATTGGCCGCTAGTAATTAGATCAATCTGTTCCAGGCTGTCATCAATCGTTTTCACAATTTTCACAGCACCCTCAGCCAAGATATAGAGATGAGAGCCCCAGTCCCCTTCAGCAAAAATTGTGGTGCCTGCGAGTACCTGCTCTTGCTCTAGTGCCTCATCAATCAGCAGCAGCTCATCAAGAGACAGATTCTTGAAGATAGCAACGTTTTTTAGCAGGAGTAGGCGGTTCATAGAGGTTTTGGTGGGGGATGCAGCCTGAACATTAGGAGTGAAAATCTGCTGAGCAACGGACTGAACAAACGGGTCGGGATCATTGATAAGGGCAGAGGGCACCATTGATAGGGCAATCAAGGCTCCGGTTTTAATCCAGCGATCTCGGGTCTCCAATGCCTCTAGGAGTAGCTTATACCCTTTAGTTCGCAACCATTGGGGCGTCACCTCAATTTGGCTGCCTGTTTCCATCGGATTGACGATTTGCTCCAGTAGCGGCATCAGGGGCAACACAAACCGGCGGTGCCTGAGGGAGGCCAGTACTTCGATGGCGTTGGCCAGATCTCCGGGTTCGGTCGTGGCGAGCAGGCGATTGACGGAGTTGACGGTGCGGGAGTGACCTAAACAGGCCAGGATGTAGAGGATTTTTTGAATCAATCGCTGGTGGTAGTCTGCGATCGCAACTCCTAAAGGTGCCCAGCCGGGGTCGTTTTGAGGAATCTGCTGCTGCCAGCGATAGGTGCGGGTGAGCTGCTTGAAGTCCGGGGTCAGATACTCGAACAGCAGGTTGCTAGCCTGCTTGGTGCGGATTTGACCGATGGTTGCGATCGCAGCATTGACAACATCATTATTGGATGAAGATAGTCGTTCCTTCGCTAGCTCTAGTCCGGGCCGACCATAGGCCGCCAGTGCTACTGCCGATCGCTGGCGTACTCGCGGATCAAGATCTCCCAGTCCTGACGCAACATTTTGGATCCGATCCGCGCATCGGGTCTGAGCCAGCAGGTCAACAGCCGCGTAACGGACGGCTGCATCAGGATCTTCTAATTTCTTTTGGGCTACATCTGCCAGATCGCTGTCGCCCGGTTGCGCCAGTGAAGTGAGCGCTTGCAGTCCCTCACAGGTGATCTCAAGATTGGCCTTTGGCAAAATACTTGTAATCACAGGCGCAAAGGCTCGATTTCCGCTTTGAGCGACCACTCGGGTGACCATTTTCGCCGTCGATTCCGGCAGATCTGTTTGCCAGAGCTGGTTGACGACAGCCGCGATCTGCGGGTCTTTGACGTGATGGGTTTGAATCGCCGCCAGCGCCGCAGATGCCTTCAACTCTGATTCGGGTCTATTGAGCCACTGCTGCAGTGAGGATGGGGCAAAAGGATATTGATGGAGCAGCAGCACCTCCAGCGCAAAGACCTGTAAATTGAGCCGATCACCCCGCAAAAAATCTTCACAGTAGGGAATAATGCCGGGGTCATGCCGAAAAAGCTGAACGGCAGCATTACGGAGTCTTAAGTCTGACTCAGTACTTGGGTTTGACGCCGTGAGTAGCGCCTGAACTTCGGGCAAAAACTGGCTCGGTTGACCAATACTGGCCGCTAGCTCCAAACCTTTGATCTGGGTATAGCGATCCTCCTGCAGCAGCAGCTCTCGAATCGCAGCGCTTGACTGGGGCGGAAGCTGAACTTGAGCCTCGTTGAAGTCATCGAGATTAATCGCGCTAGAGCGAATCATTTTCTCTAGCCCTTCGGCATAGAATCGCCCCATTGGCAGGCGGACCAGCAGCAGCAGAACGGTTAGACTCATCACCAAATAAATAATTTGGTTAAGAGACAGGGTATTATCGGCGAGCCAGAGCATTCCCCCCGCCAGCGTCAGACCGATTGAGTAAATGACGCCGTCACTCAGGGTCCGGATCCGACCAATAAACTCCTTGGGAATAGCGTTGTAGTTGAGTTGATGTACGGGGATGTTAATGGCTTTATAGAGGGCATCGCCGTTTAAGTGTAGGCCCACTGCACCGGGCACATTGATGTTGAAGGCCAATCCTAGAAAACTACCCAGCGTTGTCAGCGGATAGACAATGTTCATGCGGGCCACCCCGACGCTCTGCAGCAGAGGACGGGTAAAGCCATAGATGACGGCCACCTGGACAAAGCTAATCAAAATTCGCATCAGTCCTAAAAAGCCGGTCAGTTCCTGGTCGGTAAAGTTCTGACCGTAAATGCTGAACCACAGGAACTCAGAGCTGAGGTAGATAATCACCAGTAAAAAGCTGCTGCCTGCCAAGTACAGCGCTAAGGGATAGCGTTTGACGACATCTGGAAACGCCTTTAAAGACTCAATAATCCCTGCTTCCGCTTCAGACTTCTGGACGTTGACGGGGCGCTGGGAATACTCGAGATAGAGAAGTTGGGCAAATGCAACAGCAAACAGCATCGGCAAACACAGCAGCAAATCCCGCGTCCGAAAATACTGCGCTAAAACCGTCGCCAACCCGCCCGCTAGTAGCGAACCGACTGCCTGCGCCATCCCCACATAGGGCGCGTAGCGCTTATATTCCAGCGTCGTAAAAAAGTCTGTTAGCAGGCTGGGGTAAAGGACATTATTGTGAAAATCCCACTGAAAAAACGAAAACACCAGCAGCACATAGTACTCCACCTTGGCATCTTGGCTGAGTAAGAAGCGCAGCCCCACAGCCAAAACCATCGACAGCAGCAGCACGTAACGGAAGAGCTTTAGACGGCTGTAGCGATCAGCAACCTGCGAGAATAAGACGTAGGCCGGCATCGAACATAGGCCAATGCAGATAAACGCAATCGGCAGATGACTCGCCCCGACGTAACTGACAAACAAAGAGTTGGCAATGACAATGCCCAAAACGCAGTAGACCAAAACGGTGACGGCCAGCAGCAATAACTGGGTCAGCCGCCCAAATGCCGGTAAACCAATGGGATTATCCACACCCTGACTGACCATCGCCCAATACCCTAGCTACGACTTTTCTCAACTGGAAGCTTCTCTTCAACTGGAAGCTGATCTGTGTTGTCAGCAACCAGAGATTTATCTTTCTCAGGCTGCTCAACGTCTAGCGATAATTCGGCAGGAGTCGTCACCGGATTGATTTTAACCAGAAGCGTCAGACCCGCTGCGACTAGCAAAAAGACACCTCCCATCACCACTGCCATCAATCGATTCTCGTGGAGAAGGTACTGCATGACCCACCCAGCCCCTAAAGCCACGGCAATCTCAGGCAACACCACAAAAATATTAAAGATTCCCTGAAAAACACCGCGTTGTTTGTCGGGAATAACCCCCGTGAGCATGGCATAGGGCATCGATAAAGCACTGGCCCAAGCGATGCCAAAACCGATCATGGCAATTAATAAGACGTACTGATCTCGAATCACGACCATTGACAGTAAGCTCGCTGCGCCGCAGAGCAGACAAACACTGTGGGTAATCTGGCGGCTGGTGCGCTTGGCCAGCAACGGCAGTAAAAATGAGACCCCAACACAGACCGCATTAAAAACGGCACAGCATAGACCTGCCCATTCAACTCCAGCGCTATAGAGAGGAGAGGCTTGACTCGTGGCTCCAAAAATATTGCGGGCCACAGCCGGAGGGAAATACATAAAGAAACAGAAAATCCCCATCCAGGTAAAGAACTGGACCCAGGCCAGTTGGCGCATAGTGGCAGGCATGCTTCGAATTGCCTTCCAGCTCTCTTGCAGACTATTGCGGAGCCCGCCCCGCTCCTCTTGGCGCTGCTCCAGAGCCTCAAGACTTTTGGGGGGATACTCCGGCGTCGTGATCACAGTCCAGACAATCGTGCTCAAAAACACAACAGCGCCCAGATAAAAGGACAGTTCTACCGTCTGCGGAATCTGATGCTGGACACTGGCAATGTTCGAAATGGCAAAGCCATGACTGAGAATCCAAGGGAAAGCAGACGCCACCACTGCTCCTGCTCCCACCATCAGGCTTTGAACAGCAAACCCTTGAGTGCGCTGCTTTTTTGGCAGCAAATCCCCGACGAAGGCGCGATAGGGCACCATACTAATATTGGCGCTGGCATCCAGCAGCCACAGCAGGGCCGCCGCCATCAATAAGGTTGAGCAATGGGGCATGAGGGCAAGCGCAAGGGCCGCCAGAATCCCCCCCACCAGCAGGTAGGGCCGCCGTCGCCCCAGCGGTCCCCAGGTGAAGTCACTTAAATTACCAATGACGGGCTGAATGAACAGGCCCGTGAGTGGAGCCGCAATCCAGAGAATGGGCAGTTGATGGGCTGTTGCTCCCAAATGCTCAAAAATGGCGCTCATATTGGCCATCTGAAGGCCCCAGCCAAACTGAATGCCCAGGAAGCCCACGTTCATGTTCCAAAGCTGTAGCCCCGTAAATTCCTCTTTGACAGATGCTGAGGGAATCGAAACAGCGGTCTGAATAGGGGGGTCCTGTGGTGAGTCCAGCAAGCGATTCGGATCCTCATGGCGATTAATGATGGTTCACCCCGGCCCTCGTCTCAATCTGTGCTGACGTTGCAGATGGGAGTGAATAACCTCTCCACAGTAACGAGTAATCGCAAAATGCTCCAATTCTGCCGGAGCATTTTGCGATTACGTCTGATGGCGCTGCAGAACAATAATATGTGGACCTACGATGGGGTTGCGGGCCACAAGCTGCCCCTGAAGATCTCGAAACTCTAGCGTCTTGAAGTCTAGACCGTCACTCCGTTGGAGAACGTCAAGCCCCATTTCATCTTGCTCTGTACTGCTGAGGTTATACCAGCGATCGCTGACCTGCACCACGAGACGATCCGCCTCAAAGTCAGCCTGCACCTGCGGAATCAAATCAGTGGAGTAGAGATCGCTAATCTGGGCCACCTGCTGCTGCACCGATAGCACCACTTTCTGTGGTTCTTCCGGCTCTGCTGGTAACGGTTCAACGGGTTCTTCAACAATAGCAGGTGCGGCAGGTGCCTCTAAGACAGGTTTTGGCGCTGGAACTGGAGCCGGTTTAGGCGCACTGACAATGGGCTGAGCTGGTGGCGACTGAGCGACAGGGGCCGCAGACGTTAACGAACTTATGAGCCACCAAATCAGAACGAGCGGTCCTACAATAATCGCTGTCAGAATTCGATCTGAGAGCGTCTTGAATGGCCCTGGTAGTCGAGGGCGCAGTAGCCCTAAAATCTTGCCCCATAGTGGCTGAACAACCTTAGTCCAGAAGGGCTTTAATATTTTTTTCCAAAGCCACTGAACGACTTTGACTAGGGGCTGTACGCGCTTCCAACCCGAGTCAAATTTTGCCTTGTTGTTGGTATAGGCTTTTGAGCCAACGATGGGCTTTTTAACGGTGTTGAATACCGATGTCAGGATTTGAGTGACTGTCTGAACCGCTTTTGTCACCGGGGATTTCGGCGGCTTAGGCTTCTGTGCCTCTGATGCCTGAGGCGTCTCTGTATTTTCTGGCGCAGCTTTTCGCTGTCGGCGGGCTTCTGGTGGCGGGGCCGCAGCGTTTGGCCTGCGGGCCTTGCGAGCCTCTGGGGCTGGCGCTACGCTTTGTGCAGCTCTTCTCTGTCTACGAGCTTCTCGAGCTGGGTCTGCATTTTGCGCAGCTTGCTTTTGTTTGTCTTGGACGTCTGCATCTGGAACTGGATCTGAAGCAGCCTTCTGCCCGCTGGATTCTGGAGGCTGGGCTGCTAGATCTTGTTCGACCTTCACTTCTGGGGCCTGGACTACATCTGGTTCGACCTTCTGCTGCGGGGCTTTTGGAGCCTGGGCAGCGTCTTGCGGTGTCGGTTGGTCCTGAGTCATACTAGCTCCGAGGTGGGGCAGGCTCCACTACATCTATGCCGCGCACAAACTTACCCCTATCTAAGCCTTAATCTACCATCAAAGTAGAGAGGCTCAAGGTGAGGAACACGGGTGCTGTCCTGAGGGTCATAGGGAAGAGTGACCAGAATACATTCATACTGATAGTTGGCTACAATTTTGCGGTTTCAGGCAGAGGCAGAGTGAGATACGCTACACGGTCTTGGAGATGGATTGGCAGTCTAGGAATGCTGATCTTTGCGGCAATGGCTACACCGACATCAGCAGCAGAGCAGATTTATGTTCAATACGCCGCTCTAGAGCTATCTGTTCCGGTCGCGGATCTGGAAATGTATGCCACGGAAGGACGGCTGAGTGGTGATCTGGCAACCTTTGCTGAATATCTATCACCTAAACAGCTTGAGCAGATCAGAGCGACGCTTAAGACAAAGCTAAACCTTCCGCCCGAAAATATTCCCAGTTTGCTGTCAACGCCCGTGGGTGAGGTGCTTTTAGCACGCGCCAGCAAAATCATACAGTCCAAGTCTGGTGGTGCGAGTCCAGAAGCTCTAAAGACAGCGCTGGTCTCAGCGGCCGCTGATCCGGATGGGTTAACGCTTTTGAGTTTGATGCGCAATTTCCCTGATGCAGGGATCCAGATAGATGTAACTGAAGGGCTAGCGCTTCTGCAAATGATGCGGCAGGTGATGCAGCAGACTAATGCGGCGGTGGCGCTGGTGCAGCAACGCTCGGCAGGTGCCGCTAGTCCTGATCAAAGCGTTGCGGAACTGCAGGCTTTGCAGCAACCCGGTTCTTTCACTTGGAAAACGCAAACGTTACGGCTTCAAGACAGAACCCCAAAACGATTACGGTTGACCGGCAAAGCTCGCCAGTTCCCTGCCGATCTCTATCTGCCTGATCGATCGGATCCGGCCCCTGTAATTGTAATCTCCCATGGTTTTAGCTCAGATCGGCTTGCCTATGCGTCTTTGGCTCAACACTTAGCCTCCCATGGGTTTGCCGTGGCTGTCCCCGAGCATCCAGGGAGTTCGGCGGCGCACACCCGCGCATGGTTAGCGGGTGAGGTTGGAGATATGTCGCAGGCGCTGGAGTTTATCGATCGTCCCCTGGACGTGACGTTCTTGCTTGATCAGTTGGCCCGACGCTCACCCGCCAGCCTTCGGAAACGTCTTAATCTTAAGCAGGTAGGCGTTGTGGGGCACTCATTTGGTGGCTACACGGGGCTTGCTTTAGGCGGTGGGACCCTCAATTTCTCAACACTACGCCAAGACTGTGGTCCTCAAGTTGAGGAGACGCTGAACATTTCCCAGATTCTTCAGTGTCAGGCTTTGGATGTACCGCTGAAAAAATATGCGCTAAGAGATTCGCGGGTCAAGGCTGTGCTGGCTATCAGTCCTATCACCAGCAGTATTTTCGGCTCTGAAGGCTTAGGACAGATCAATGCTCCAGTGATGATGGTGTCTGGAAGTATGGATACGGTGACGCCCAGTCTGCAGGAGCAGATTCAGCCCTTCACTTGGTTGCCGCAGACCCATAAATATTTGGTTTTGATCGAGTCGGCAAGTCACTTTTCGACTCAGGATGAGAGGCCGGCGGCTCAAACGCTCTGGACGCTTCCGCCCGAGTTTGTGGGGCCTACGCCCAATGTTGCTCGTCAATATTTGAAGGCTTTAGGCACGATATTTTTTCAGACGCATTTGCAGGGACAGCCTTCTGAAGCTCTCTCAAGTGGGGCTGTACAGCAGTTAAGTCAGTCTTCTTTGCCGCTGAGCCTGATTCGCCAGCTCTCGCCTCAGGACTTAATGCCGGTTTTAGAGACAGCGCGCGTGCCTCAATGATGCTTGAGTTCTTGAAGTCCTTTCCTGTTTAGGCTCTATACCTTTGTCGATTGATCTTTAGCGTGAGAGTTCCATCAGTGACGCAGTTCAAAAAATTCTGGCTAGGATGCCTAAGTGGTCTATGGCTGGCGGTGCTGGGTGGCCAGGCACCGATGGCACAGGCGGCTGAACGCATCTACATTTCTTTTTCTCTCTTCGAGCGTTCGATTGCGCTGAGAGACTTGGAGATCTTTGCCGAAGAGGGGCGAGTCCAGGGGAGTTTGGGAGCCTATACTCGCTTTTTCGACGATCAGCAGCTAGAGCAGTTCAGAGCGGGTTTGGTTGCTCCGATTGACCTGACACCATTGTCTGTGGCTCAGTTTTTGTATACGCCTGTGGGCGAGGGATTATTGCAGCGCGCAGGGCAGGTGGTGCGTCCCAAGTCGGGGCAGGGTCGTCTAACGGCACTCCGGTCTGCGTTGATTTTAGGGGCAGCGGATCCTGAAGGGCTGACGGCGCTTTCGGCAATACGCAACTTTCCTACCCAAGGGGTTCAGGTGGATCTACGGTCGGCTCTGGGGATCTTTGAGTCGGCTCAGCAAGTTCTCCAGGATACTCAGTTAGCGGTCAAGGCCATTCAGGCTGAACCCTCTGTGGTTCCTGAAGAGGATCTAATTGCGAGGGGCAAAACGCTACAGGTTCAGGGGGCCTATGCTTGGCAGAAGCAAACGCTAAAGTTGAATGATGACAGCGTCAAGAGACAGACCTATACGGGACGCACTCGGAAGTTCTTTGCAGATTTGTATGTTCCGAGGGCGAAGGCTGATGGGCCTCGACCTGTTATTGTCATTTCCCACGGCTTCAATTCCAATCGAGAGACCTATGCCTACCTTGCAGAGCATCTTGCTTCCCATGGCTATGTGGTTGCTGTGCCGGAGCATTCGGGCAGTAATACGGCTCAGCTACAGGCGCTCCTGGAGGGGCGTGCGCGTAATATTATCAAGCCAACGGAGTTTCTTGACCGGCCTCTAGATGTTTCGTTCTTGCTCGATGTGCTGGAGATGCGATCGCAAACCGATCCCAGCATCGGCCCCTTAAATTTGGAGCAAGTGGGCGTATTCGGTCAATCCTTTGGGGGGTATACCGCCTTAGCCCTAGGCGGTGCATCGCTGACCTTCAACCAGCTTTATGAAGACTGTGCCCAGCTCAGAAACACGCTTAACCTGTCTTTGCTGTTTCAATGTCAGGCTCGACTGCTGATTCCCAAACCCTATAAATTAGCAGATCCGAGAATTAAGGCCGTCGTTGCCGTGAACTCCATTGGCAGCAGTCTCCTGGGGTCTGATGCCTACGGCGAAATCGAAGTTCCCGTCATGCTTGTCTCTGGTAGCTCCGATACCGTAGCTCCTGCGCTCTCTGAACAAATTCGTCCCTTTAGCTGGTTAACCACTCCCAACAAGTATTTGCTCATGATGGTGGGTGGAAATCATTTTTCTACCATTGGAGTGCCTGCTACAGACGATCAAAACTCAATTGGAGAGATTTTAGACCTGCCCCTCGGCGGTCCCGCGCCTGATGAAGCGCGTCAAGATCTCAAAACACTGAGTTTGGCCTTCATGAATGCCTTTGTCACCAATCAACCCCAAAATCTGGAATACTTAACGCCGGGATACGTCTCCACCCTGAGCCAGCCTGCACTGCCCTTGGCGCTCACGCAAGATCTGATGTTAGAAGAGGCAGCGGCGGAAGAATAGAAACATGAAGGGGGAAATAAAAAATGCTGTTTGGCTTCTTAAATTTACACAAGCCTGCGGGCATGACCTCTCATGACTGTATCGGTAAAGTCCGGCGGCTTTTGAGCATGAAAAAGGTGGGGCACGGTGGCACGCTTGATCCGTCGGCGACCGGCGTGCTGCCCATTGCCCTAGGACGGGCTACCCGTCTGCTGACTTATTTACCCAGCGATAAGGTCTATCGAGCCGTGATCCGGTTAGGGATGACGACCACTACCGATGACTTAGCCGGTGATGTTATCGAAACAACAGAGGCCGGTCATATCACCCAAGCCATGCTGGAGTCAGCGCTGACGCATTTTCAAGGGCCGCTGCAGCAGATTCCACCAGCCTATAGTGCCATTCAAGTGGATGGCAAACGGCTTTATGATCTGGCGCGTCAGGGTAAACCGGTGCCGGTCAAACCACGTTCGGTAGAGGTTTATGACCTCAAGCTGCTGGACTGGCGACCGATGGGGGAGTGGCCGGAGGCTGAAGTCGAAATTGCCTGTGGAGCCGGAACCTATATTCGTTCTATTGCCCGTGACTTGGGGGTGATGCTGCAGGTCGGAGGGACCCTCGCACAGCTCAGTCGAACGCGCAGCGGTGGGTTCTCGCTGGTTGATAGTCTGACGTTTGCAGCACTAGAGACTCAGCTTGAACAGCAACAATTTCGTCCCATTCCGCCGGACGTGGGGCTGCAGATCCTGCCTACGCTAACCTTAACGGCAGACTTGGCGCAGCGATTTGTTTGGGGTCAAAAGCTTCCCATCGAGACCCATTCAGGATATCTGCAAGTCCATCATGAAACGGAGGGTTTTCTCGGGATTGGAAAATATGAAGACGGTCATCTAAAAGCAAAGGTTGTGTCTGCAGGCGCTACTCCCACGCGCAACGCATCAAATGCTGAGGGGACAGAAGGTTAAAGCCTTCAGAAAGGCTGTCCGGCCTTGCTACCGCACAGGTTGGGGAACGACTCTACTTTGCGATTTCTGGTGTCTCCACTACTTCTTTAGCCTGAAATAGATGCCACCGAGTTACCGTCGGACCGAACAGCTCAAAGACCACTGTGGTGCTGACAATCACCGAGAGTAACAGCGGTCCAATCTGGGGAAAATGCTCCAGGGCAATGACCGCTAACCCTAAAGCTACACCTGCTTGGGGGAATAGACACCAGCCAATATGTTTCTGGATCACAGGTTCGGCTTTGACCCAATGAGAGACGAATGTTCCTCCCACCACAAACCCTGCACAGCGGGCAACCATGTAAATAATGCCGATTAACCCTAGGGTGGTCAGCGCCGATAGCTGCAGTTCGCATCCTGCTAATAAAAAGAAGAAGACTAAAAAAGGTTCCCCGATGGTCTCGACGGTCGAGAAGACCTGGCGCATTGGAGGATGGTTACTCTTCGCCACCGTTATCCCTAGGACAATGCAGGCTAGCAGATAGGACACCTGAAACTGGTAGGCTAAGCCCGCACAGAGCAGAATCACCCCCAGAATCTTCAGTAGACTTGGTTCTTCTTCTTTATCAATGACTTCAGCGAGTTTGGTGGTGGGCCAGCCCAATGAAAATCCCAAGATAACGGCTCCGAAAATCTCCCAGCCTCCTAATAAAATCTCCTGCCATGACTGGCCTTGGTCCATCAGTGAGTCTGTGAAGATCAGAACCAAGGCAAACAAGGTAATGCTCAAAATATTGTCAACGGCCAAGACACTCACAATGGTTTGGGTCAGTGGACCTTTAGCCTTGGTCTCGCTAATAACATCCAGGGTCGCTGCCGGAGCCGAAGCTGGTGCTAGGGCTGCGAGCAAGAGACCCACAACCACATCTTTTTGGATCAGAAACACGCCTACAAAGACGAGGCTGGCGGCTGCAATGGTCTTGCCCAAAGAGATACTGAATACCGCAAGACCTTTTTCTTTAAGATCAAGGTCAATAAAGGCTTCCCCTAAGCGGAAGGCCACCATCGACAAAGCAATGTAGGCGATCGTGGGGAACATATTGATGACGGAAAGGGGGATGATATCCAACCCGGAGGGACCGACCAGTAAGCCGGTGAGCACAAGCAAAGTCACGCGTGGTAACTGTAGGTAGCGAGCAATTTCGTAGGCGTGCCCTCCAAACACAAGGAATAAACCTAGAAAAACTAGGTTGGAGAGGTCTTGGACTTCCATAGGGGCCTGTATAGGTGTGTTTGATAGTTTAGATGCTCAGCGCCCTTTCGAGCTATCTAACCCCATAGACTTCCAATTCTGCGCTTTTGTGATCTAACTTCATTGATGACACGCTTTAGATTTAGAGAATCGCGCTTTTACAGGCCCGAGACTCTTTATCAGGCACGGTTAAGCCCACATGATGGGCACCTAGAGTCATCGGGTCTTAGACATGGACGGGGTCTCCTGTGCATCCTGTCGAACTGTCGCCTTTATCAAAGAGATCTTATCCCGGGTCGTGGATCTAGATGGCAGCAGCAGTCCTGACCCCATATTTGGTCCACAAGCAATGTACTAAGCATTGGGTACGCTGTTGATGAGCTGAAAAATGTCGAGTGCTAAGGTCGCTTAACAGAACCCAGGAGAAGCAAGTTGACTCCAGTGTTTTGTCGCGATGATTCTGAGGGAGCGACGCTAGCTCGAATCTCGCAGATATAGCGAATCTTTATCACTATGCTTCAGCGGGGAAGCAGGAAATAGTGACAGTCGGCTTGCCGTCGGTGGACCAGTGGTTCAAAACAATCATTCTGGATCTGTTGCTTGCTCTCGGAGAGTCTAGCAGCAACTCTTCAGGGAGCAGTGGCGAATTGTCACAGAGGATGTTGCGATCGCAACCAACATCCGGTCCCAAGTGCCCCCCAAGCATCAACTTCATGGATGCAAGATGCAGCATCTGGATCAACAGCATAAACTGAGAATCCGGGCACCATTAACTCATCGCTCGGTAAGATCACTAGAACTCTAGCCTTAAGACCACCTCAGCTGCATCATCAAAGGACAGGAGCACATTCATTGATGGACGTATTGATTGGCCTATGTCTTGGGATTACCTTGAGTGCCGCCTGTGGTCTGAGAATCTTTATCCCCCCTTTAATCCTCAGCATTGCTGCCCTCATCGGCGACCTCCAGCTGCTGCCTAGTCTGCAGTGGCTGGGAACCTACCCTGCTTTGATGGTCTTAGCAACAGCCACCGTCATTGAAATCTTGGCCTACTACGTGCCGGGAATTAGCAATCTACTAGATCTGATTGAGATTCCCACAGCCATCGCCATTGGCACCGTCCTCACTGCAGCCAGCCTAGGCGATCTTAATCCCGTTCTCCAATGGTCGCTGGCACTTTTGGCTGGCGGCGGCTCAGCGGGAATTGTAGAAAGCGCCACTGCCGCCACTCGCTTTGCTGCCAACACTTTAACCGTGGGGACGGCCACCCCAGTTGTTTCAACTGCAGAAGCAGGGTTGTCGGTTCTTTTGACGTTGCTGGGTCTAGCGCTGCCTTTGTTCGCGGCCACAGCCGTAATCTTGATTATGATCGGCCTGATTAGGAAGGCGATCAACATGCTGCGTCGCGCACGGCATAAACGGCGCGAAGCTGCCCAGCGAAAGAGTCTGTCCAAGGTTCGAGTCTTTACGTAGGCAGGTCAAAAATGAGCTGCAGCACCCTCTCCGTTATCTGAACTCTGGTTCCTCGTTCCTCAATCGCGCTCAGGTGAGGCCACCTGTTGCACGTAAGGCTCCAGAGGATAAGCCTGACTCATGCGGGTCAACGCGGCTTCAATCTCAGAGAGATACTCATAGCCAAACCGCTCCTGAGTAGAGACCACTCGTTTAAGAGCATCTAGAATCGTCTGTTCGCATAGGTCAGAGCTTAGGCCAGTGGGGGTGTGATGGCCGATCATAAACTGGCGCAAAAAGTAGGCGTATCCCCCCGCCATCAGTCCTAGTAAAATCATTTTTTCCTGTCGCAGCAGCTCTAGCTCCTGCTCTTGGGCATCCGGTTTCGGCTCTTGCTGCATGAATCAATCTCTAACGGGCATAATCAACATTGCATCACCAAAGGAGTAAAAGCGATACCGCTCGTCAATGGCCTCTTGATAGAGAGTAAGCAGGCGCTGGCGACCGATGAGCGCACTCACCAGCATCATCAAACTCGACTTGGGCAAATGAAAGTTCGTAATCAACCCGTCTACGACCTGCCACTGATAACCGGGATAGATAAAAATCTGCGTTTTGCCTCGATAGGGCTGGAGTGTGCCCGACTGCGCTGCTCCCTCCAGGGCGCGGACGGCAGTTGTCCCCACTGCAATAATGCGGCCCCCTTGAGCCTGGGTCTGCTGAACGGCTGCAACTGTGGCGGGAGAAATGTCAATCCATTCGGCGTGCATCCTGTGATCGGTAATGTGGTCAATCTCGACGGGGCGGAAGGTGCCGAGACCCACATGCAAAGTAATCCAGGCTTGTTGGATGCCTTGAGCACTAAGCTGTTCTAGCAACTGAGGTGTAAAGTGCAGGCCAGCGGTGGGGGCCGCGACGGCTCCGGGTTGTTCAGCGAAGACGGTTTGATATTGTTCAGGTGCGGCGCTGGAATGGTGAATATAGGGAGGGAGCGGGAGCTGCCCTAGCTGATGGATCTTGGCCTCTAAAACTTTGCCAGAATCGACATGAAACTGGATAATGCGCCCCCGTGTTTCTGCATCTGTTTCTAGAACCGTTGCCTGCAGGCTCGGTTGTTCCGGATTGCCAAAGATAATATTGGCTCCTGGTTTGAGCCGCCGACCGGGTTTGACAAGCGCTAGCCAGCATTGGTCGGGTCGAGGTTCTAACAGCAGAACCTCGACGGGAATTTGACCGCCCTTGCTTGAAAGCTTATAACCCAAGAGTCGCGCTGGAATAACGCGGGTATTGTTGAGTACTAGCAAATCGCCGGATCGCAGAAGCTGAGGGAGCTCGTAGAAGTGTCGGTGCTGGTGGGTGGTGGGTTCAACAACGAGCAGACGTGACCGATCGCGGGGCACCATCGGTGTCTGGGCAATCAAGGTCTCTGGGAGGGTGTAGTCGTAGGCGCTCAGACAGTGATCTTGGGAGTAGGGTGCGTTAGACATGCTGGGCACAAAATCGCGATGAAGAAGAATGGCGTTAGGCTAAAATACTTAGTCAGAGAGAGGATCTCAGCCAGTTCTTAAGGGGTTTTCTCAAGTTTGGGTATAACTCCCTAATTATTATGGGGGTTCTTCGGTATCCGGCATAGAAAATCCCGCTGACAATAGAAGAAGACAGGTGTAACAGGTGCTAGCAAGAGGGCCTCAAGAGCACCCACGGAGAAAATGGCATGGACTATCTCTACAGCTTTAGTAATTCAACACTCGTACTGCGCGCGATTCAACATCTGCGTAGCAGCCCGCATTTACCGACCCAGTTTGTGAGTGTTATTCATCGGTTAAACGGCTGGATTTTGCGGGTCCAGGCGGCCGGATGGACTGAGCAGGCTGAAGGTGACTTTCAAGCCTTCCTGATGGAGCTGGGTGTCTCCTACTCCCCCAATGTTAGGGTCCGCAATGTTCTAGAAGCGCTGGAAGATGGGCAGTCTCCGGTGACGGTGATGGAGCGCTATCAGGTGGCGGTCATTGCCCATGGTGCACCGGATTTAACAGAGATCAAGGCCTTCAGAGAGCAGTTTATCAAGGGTCTGGGCTATTGTCCGGAGACGTTGGCTTAGGAGCGCGGGTGCGCCTGTCTTGAGTATTTTGTCAGTATTCTGCACAATCTCTCTATCAAGTGCCGAATAGGTTTCGGCAGATGGCATGGGTTTCCATTGTCGAGGGTATTCTTAGGTTAGGCTTGCGGCCTCGCTGCCCCCTTTGTCAACGCTGGGCGACAGCAGTTTTTTGCTCAGATTGTTTGTCTCAACTACAGGTGTGCCAAAGTAAGTGTTCGAGCACTACGGTGTTGGCATGGGGGAACTATGCGGGTGCTCTAAAACGAGCGATCGCACTCCTCAAGTATGACGGCAGAGCTGAAATCGCACGTCCGTTGGGTCAGTGGTTGGCACAATCGTGGCTACAGCAGGAGGTGCTCCAGCAATGTGTTGTGGTGCCGATTCCGCTCCATGATCAGCGTCGATCTCAACGGGGCTATAACCAGGCAGAGTTGATTGCCCGTAGCTTTTGTCAGGTGACCGGGTTGAAGATGCGATCGCAAGCCTTAATCCGCCGTCGAGCCACCCAAGCCCAATTTGGTCTGACCATCACCGAACGTCAGCGCAATCTAGAGCAAGCCTTTGCCCTGGGACCGGACTTCAAGCGTCAGCGACCTAAATGGCCTGTACTGTTACTGGACGATATATATACCACTGGGGCCACTATCAAAGCCGCCACCCAGGTTTTACAGAAATCAGGCATTCAAGTACACGGTACTGTTGCAGTTGCCCAAGCGCAACGCTTCAACCGTTCCAGCCAGAGCCAGCAAAATACTAGCTAAAGATATAGGCAGAGCGCAGTGCCCATCCAATCAAAACAGCAATAGAACCTAATACGATCACCGCAGACAGAGCGATCGTGACAGGTTTATCGGCACCCTCAAACTTCATGATGCCACGGTCAAAATCTGAAGACATATTGCTCGATCCTCTCTCCAAGTCTAAATGAAGCCCGTTGGGTTATTGCAATCTGTAGTGTAGACCATTCAAATTGAGAAAGTGACTCGATCTGATGATGTCGAGATTAAGTTTTAGATCTGCAGCGTTGCAGAAGGTGAGCTTAGCTCCAGTCCATCGCTAGATGTTTCCCAGGTACAGCCATCAAGTGCCATCTGTTCTATCAGGCTAGCTAGCCGCAGAGCCTTGAGGGCCTGAGCCCCGCCCACTGACGGCTGATCGCCACCTCGCACACAGTTTACAAAATGCTCTAACTCCGCATGAAGGGGTTCAATATTACTCGTAGAGACCTGCTCAATGAGGCCATCCTGGCGGTAGAGAACCTGTCCGTGGGCCGCCATGCAGCTTGCTGTGACCTGTCGGTGAATCTGAATATCGTTGTTCAAGAAATCGGCTTCGGTCAGTGAGTTTTTACAGTGAGCCACTATCCGTCGCTGCTTGCGATGGGTCACCTTACTAGAGGTAAGCGTGGCGACAATGCCGTTGGCAAACCCCAGCGTAGCCGTCACGTAGTCGAGATAGCCCGGTCCTGACTGGCTGCCGCTGGCCGTCAGCTTAATAACGGGAGCGGCTGCAATTTCCTGCAGCAGATCGATGTCGTGGATCATCAAATCTAGAACCACTGAGACATCGTTTGCTCGATCGGAGTAAGGACTCATGCGATGGGCTTCGAGGGCTAGCACTTCTTCTGTTTTTAGAACGTTGGTCAGTTCTTGAAAGGCTGGGTTAAAGCGCTCAATATGGCCCACCTGCAGAATGCACTGTTGTTGGGCTGCAGTATTGACGAGAGATTCGGCTTCCGCAATACTGGCGGCGATTGGTTTTTCAATTAAGACATGGATGCCAGCCTGCAAGCAGGTCATCCCGACTTCGTGATGCAGTCGGGTCGGGACTGCGACGCACACTGCATCAACGTGGGGCAGCATCGAGCGATAGTTGTGAAAAAACTGCACCTGATATTTGCTGGCGGTGTCAATGCCCCGTTCGCGATCAAGGTCAGAAATACCAATGAGTTCGACATCTTTGAGCAAGCTCAGCACTCGAGTGTGGTGCTGGCCCATGTTGCCTACGCCGATCACGCCGACGCGCACGGGCTGTAGTGGCGTCCGCCCCATCAGAAAGGATTTGGATGACAACTGTTGTTTCACTTCCCTGTTTCCCCCAGTTCCTCACAGCATATTCAGGGATAAACCGATAGCTATTTGTTGCCACGGATATTAATACAATACCTCTAAATATGAAGAAACTTAAACGACTGGTAAGGTTCCTCGAGAGAGATGTGAAGTGATCTGAACAGGGGAGCTATTGGTACTGAGACTTTTGTCGGTTCTTCACCGCAGAGTCACGAGGCTCTCATCATCAAGGCAGTCCAACTTTCCATCTACAATCAATTCTGTTAATAGGCAGGAATGTTGCTTGAAGACAGATTCTCTTTTCTACCGAATTTTCCAGACTGCACCCAGTATCTTTTTTGAACTCTTGGGCCAGCCTGCGCAAGCTGCTCAGAATTACCAGTTCCGCTCCGTTGAGCTGAAGCAAGTTGCATTCCGCATTGATGGTGTGTTTTTACCCCAGCCAGATGCGATTGACCCTACCGTTTGGTTTGTGGAGGTTCAGGTTCAGTCTGATCCAGAGTTCTACCACCGCTTCTTCTCAGAGATTTTCCTGTTTTTGCAGCAGTATCCGCAGGCGGTTGACTGGCGAGCCGCTGTTCTATTTGCGAAGCGTAGTACTGAGCCATCTCAGTCTCATCTTTTTCGTTCTTTACTCGATTGCCCACAGGTACAGCGGATCTATTTGGAAGATTTGCAAACCGTTGAGACTGATTCGTTGGGTGTCGGTTTAGTGCAGCTTATTGTTGCTAGGCCGCAGACCGCCGAGATGCAGGCTCAGAGACTCGTTGAACAGGCTCGAAGCCAGCGGAGTGCAACGCCTAAAATTCGAGAGATAATAGAGATGATTGAAACGATTATGGTTTACAAGTTTCCGAAACTCAGTCGAGAGGAGATTGAACGTATGTTTAGCCTTGGGGAATTGAGACAAACAAAGGTCTATCAAGAGGCTTTGCAGGAAGGCCGTCAGGAAGGTCGTCAGGAAGGTCGTCAGGAAGGTCGTCAGGAAGGAGAGGTTGCGCTCATATTGCGGTTGCTCAATCGACGATTTGGAACGATTTCATCCCCAGTAGATGCACAGATTCGGGGGTTGCCTATCTCTCAGTTAGAAAATTTAAGTGATGCGCTGCTGGATTTTTCGGACCAGACTGATTTGGTCAATTGGCTGGCTCGTAATGCGTGATCTGCTGTCACAGATTTCAGAAGGGTGTGTGCAGATCGCCCGAAATTGGGGATATTAAGATCGATTCTGTCCCTAATTTGAGTTAGAGCATGAGTGATCGCACGTCCTATTCTGAGACCTATTTCCAGTATCTTGATGCTCTGGGTGTTGAGGTGGTATCTGAGATGAGGGGTGGAGTCATAGAGATCTTGGAGCAGACGGATTGGGAGAATCCGAAGACTGAGTTGGATTGCAATAATGTGGGGGTCATGGCTCTAATTGAGGCTGAGCGGTCTGATGATGGGATGATGCGATCGTTTTATGTCGAGATGGCGGTGGATGCCTTGCAACAAGGAGGTAGTCATTCGCTTTGTCAGGTTCATCTAGCTTTACTGCAAAGCATGCTGGGAGATCGTGAAACAGCCTGTGACATCTCTTTCAATTTAATTCTGAGTGCGTTGCAGCCAATTTCTCTGCTTTCAGACGTGCCGAAGGGACTGATGTATCGACCTCTAACTTGGCAGATAACTAGCGAAGATATGCAGAGTTGGTTTGCCAACATGATGGAAGAGCAGACAGCATTTGCCCAGGGGCTGAAGTTGGCGAGTGAAGTGCTGTGGAGATCGCAGTTTGTCTTTTATAGCCCAACAGGCTTTCGGTTTCTGCAACTTGCCAATCAAACAATTCTCAGCTCTGTGTCAATTAATCTAAGGGCAGGAGTTTCAGGCATCATGAACGGGGCTTGGGAAAGTCTGATGTATCTTCATCGAGCCGCAGAATTAGCGCCCCAGGAAATGTCTGTACTCCAGGCGCTTCATATTGCGTATCGTGATTTGGGGCAGTGCCAAACTGCTGAGCATTGGTTGACAACTGCCCAGAGTTTAACGAGTGGCAATTTGCACGACGCCTCTGAGCAGTGGACTCAAGTGACGGCGGAGCAACCGAATACCTATGTTGCGTTTGACCAAGAGATTACGCTTGCTGTTGAGCCTAGCTTTCGTAGCATTGTGACGAGTGTGCTGCTGGCGGAAGGGGACTGGTTCGAGGATGAGATGGAATTTTGGCGGCATTGGCTGCAGCCAGGGATGACTGTGATTGATGTGGGAGCCAATGTGGGCGTGTATACGTTTAGCGCCGCTAAGCGGGTTGGTTCTGAGGGACGGGTGATTGCTGTGGAACCCTTCTCAGGCTGTATTCGTTGCTTGGAGGAGACTCGCCTAGTGAACCAGTTTGATTGGGTGACGATTTATGCGGGGGCTGCTAGCGATCGTAACGGTACCTCCTATTTATCGCTCAATTCAGCGAGTGAGTTAAATGAGCTGGTTGCGGAAGAGAATGCCCCAGATGGAGCAGAGAAGGTGAATTGTTTTACGCTGGATGAGATTTGTAATCGCGAAAATCTTCAGCAGATAGACTTTCTAAAGATTGATGCTGAAGGGCATGAGCTATCTGTGCTTGCAGGAAGTAAAACACTATTAGCAAAGTTCAAACCTATTATTCTTTACGAAAATATTGCTGGCAGTCAGGGCAGCAACCTCGAAGTGACGAACTATCTGAAGAAGGAGGGCTATCAAATCCACGGTTATCAGCCATTTACAAAAGCCTTGATTCCCCTTGCCTCATTGAGAGACTATCAGGATCGCCTCAATTTAATTGCATGGCCTCAGGACTTACCACTCACTCAGCCAGTTAGCTGAGTGCAGAGTCCCTCCACGACCGCATAGCTTTGCCGTTAGCTGACTTGTTCGGTGTACTTGGCCCACATCTGGCAGTAGGCGTTTTCCATCTCGCAAGTAAATTTCTTGGCATCCCAAAGGGGTGAGGTGTGTCTCGATTGCTTGAGCTGCCAAGCAACTTTCTTGCGCAGTGCTTCATCTGTGCCCAGGCGGATGCCCCATTCTATATATTCTTCGTCAGTCCAAGCTATGCCTTCAGCAACACCTACGTTCATCATGAAGGCATAGCTATTACGGGCTGCGAACTGCTCACCTACGCGAGTAACTAAAGGAATACCCATCCATAACGTTTCTAAAGTTGTAGTTGCACCATTGTATGGATAGGTATCTAGAACGACATCGGCAATTTGTAAATTGGCTCGATGAATTTCTTCTGAAGGGAAAGTTGGCAAAAAACGAAAACGGTCGAAACTTACACCTTCCTGCTCAGCTATATCTGCAAAAAAGGCTTGGACAGAATCTCCATCAGATAATCCTCTCACCAGGAAAAAACTACCAGGAACTTCGCGCAGGATCTTCATCTGCAAGTGAACTGTTTTTTGGTGTCGCTTATATCCTGTCTGAGAGCTAAAAAAGACAACAGCGTCGTTGGGAATACTTAAATGACAACGACGTAACGTGGGTGTGCTAGCTTCAAAGCCATCAACCGCGACGTATGTCTTAGGTAAACGCCAGATTTTTGAGGTGTAATAATCGTGAGCAGTATCAGGCAAAACATATTGATCCGCCATGAAATAATCAATTACTGGTACACCAGATGCATCTGATCCCAACCAAGTAACTTGGATAGGCGCAGGCTTCAACATCATGACAGAACAGATTTTCTTAGAAGTAATACTATCTAAATCCACCAAAATATCAATTTCATCTTGCTGGATATGCTTTGCTATTTCTGTAGGTTTTGCGTCAGGGGAGACATGAACAAAATTCTGTACCTGATTGGCAATAAAGTTCTGTAAATCATCATCTGTACGCTTAAGCGAATAAGCATATATGTGAAACTTATCGGAATTATGATACTGAAAAATCCACCGAGACAACCATGCAACAGAGTGCCTGCGGAAACAAGATGATATATATCCTATTCGCAGAGGCCTGTTAGATTGATGCCGCTTCTCCGTATCTATCGATTGCCTAGAAAAATTCGTGCAAGAAGACTGAATTATTTGCTTTCGAATGATGTTATGTGCTGCTGGATTATCTGAGAAGTAGGGACTTACTCCTGTAATCACGAGCAGGCGCATTGATTTATCTAAGTCAAGACTGGGAGATTCGCTCAGAAAACTTTGAATTAGATGATGGCACTCTCGATAGGAACTTTCTGCTTCTAGCCACTTGCCGCCAGACAAAAGAAATCCTTTTACAAGGAGATAGATTGCCGAGATCCTATCAAATTTAGTTCTAGAGACCTCAACAAGTTGTTTCCCATACTCAATGCTTCTATTGTATTGACCTATCTCTTGATAGAGAGAGATTAGGTTAATTAAGACAGATGAGTTTTGAGGTGAGAAGTCTAGACATAAATGAACTAGCCTAATAACGTTTTCTCTGCGAATAGAGTGATTTTGCTGAATATCATTAATGATCGAGAAAAGAATACTGGCTAATTTTTGTGAGTTTGTGTATTTCTCTATACAGATCTCTATAAAATCAACAGCAGCAGTAGAATGAGGGGAATTTATGAGTAGGCTGCTTACTACTTTTGGCAACGCATCGCTATCGAAATGTTCATGCTGGCCAATTAAATCTATAACTTGATAGATTAGTTCGTCAGACTCTGCAAGAAATCCTAAGTTGGCAGAATGATCAAGAGCTATCAAGAGGTTCTCTAAATCATCAGGGTCAATCTCTTGGATGTATTTTCGAACCAACCATGCTGATTGCATATTGAAGGCTGTCTCGAGCCTTTCTACTTCAAATTTTAGAATGCTTAAAAGAGAAAGTGTGCCGTCTTCTGTAAACTCTACTACCCCTTCGAGCCATGTCGCCTGAGCTTCAGACTCCTGCTCTATCAGCAGCAGTGATAAACCCAAGTACCAGTAATGTGTGCTGATCTTAGGTTGTAGCGAAACTAACTGGTCATAGAGTTGAGCGGCTTCAGAATACCTGCCTTCAGAGAAAGAAGACTTTGCTGCTTGGACTAAGTTTTTCGCTTGATCGCTTGAATAAGTATTATCCATAAGCTAATCGAAATCTATTTATCAGTCAATTTTACTGCTTCCAGTATCGCAGGCAAGCGTTGTATCGACTACGTTCACGGTTCCACCACTACCAAGAGAGCTGTCGCTTTGACAAATAACTGATGTCAATACTGACTCATTGGGCTGAGATACTGCAGAAGCATAGCGCCTTAAGTCATTATTCCCTGCTCCAGGAACTGCTCGATGCTCTGCATATAGAGAAGTAGGAGTGCCTTCAACTGAATAGGTGTAAAATTTACCGGTAACTCTTACATCTAAATCGCCTAAGCTCGTTGCAAAAGCGTTAGTCTCTAGCCGATAGGCTGCTTGCGCTGTCTTGATATTTCCTAGATGCGATTTTGCTTCAGATCCTTTAGCCTTAGAAGCTTGATTTAAGTAGCTGGGTAAAGCTATTGCTCCCAATGCGCCAATAATAACAATTGCTACTAGTAACTCAATCAGTGTAAAGCCTTTATTCCGATATAATAGATTGAGCATTAACATTGTTTTCAATTAGATAAATTGCAATAAAATACCGAAGCTGTAGCGTTTTGATATTTGAGGATTAATGTTTTATGTGCAATGTTTGCTGACAATACTCCGGACAGTTTTCAGAACGTAGCCATAAGGCTTTCAGTATATGGAGTGTAGGAAACATCGAATTAAATGCAACTCAGGTTCAGACCTGACTTTGATTTAATGATCATTGGTACTCCGTAACCCTAGAGGAATGGTCATCCAGGCACTAAAAAAGTGTCCGGACTATTGTGCTAAGGTGCACTGCACTGATAATATTGCTAGAACTTTGAAGTTCTAGTAAAGTAAAGTCTTTGAAATTTTGATTGTCTCGTCAACGAGAGCAACTAGCTATAGGTATTAGCTGGCTTATATGTTTTTGTCGAGAGCAAGCCTCTGAAATGCAATTGACTGCTCAGTTTGTTTTCATATTTGTAAATTGACTCTCTGAAAGCCAATGGAAGCATCGATTACCTAGGTTTGGGCTTGAAGTGAGACTTGCAATTTGCACTTCACTGCTGCAACAGTAGGATTTGCCTTCTGTAGGTTCTTCATATAATCCAAACTTTATGGTCTGAAAATATTCGGAATGTGTGATATGTACTACTGTAGTGTTAAAGATTTAAATATGTGTCACTCATATCTTAAACTGCCAAGGTATGACCTGCGTTTATACTTCTGGTCTAGAATATTTCCGATATCTTATAGAAGATTTTATTGGTGTCAGGTAGATGTTTCCACCTACCTGATGTTCTTATGGTTGAGCAGCTGTAGCCTTCACCAATCTGTGAAAGTTACTTACTCAACAGACTTGCTGTTGAGAGTAGCACAATGGCCCGCAGCTGTAGATGTAACCGCTGGTGCAGTTTGAGTGTTTGCCTCTGTCTCACAAACAATCTGTGAAAAAGATGTACCATCTGCAGCTTGAGAAACTGCAGAACCATAGGACTTGAGATCACCATTGACTGCTGCTGCTGTATGAGCTGCAAAGGTAGTATTGACACCCGCTGCAGTGACGCCAACATTATAGAATTTTTCGGTGATTCTAGCGTCTAGAGTACCAGTCGCGGTTGCAAAAGTATTATTTTCTAAACGATAAGCCTGCTGAGAACGGTTGATTGTGCCTAGAGTAGATTTAGCTTCAGAACCCCGAGCTTTACCAATCTGATTTAAGAAGCTAGGTAGAGCAATGGCAGCCAAAACGCCGACGATGATGATCACAACCAAAAGCTCAATTAGCGTGAATCCTTCGTTGTTCTTCTTCTTGCTAGTTAGGTGCTGGAGGTACTTAGCAGTGAATGTAGATTTCATATTCTTCAGTCTCTCTTTGTTGGAATTAAGGTTGTTGTTTTCGCTCCCACATCTACATTACCCAGCTCCTTCCGTTTTCATATCACCTCAATGAAAGTTCAGTGATCTTACCTAGAAAGCTCTCCGCATAGAGTATAGAGCCTTGATAAAGACGGTTCTCTGCCAGTGGATCTGCATAGACATAATGTGCTTTGTCTCATTACTCCTCACGTGCCAACACCGCCGCAGTAAAGCATTCTAGCCTTTTGTACTTTTATCGATAAAGCCGGTTTTTGCTCCGTATCTGCCCAAGAAAGATGGTCTATAACTTGGTTGTAGAAATTAAATTATGGAAATATGGATATCAATATTAAAAATGCCAAAGTTAATTGCTTAATTCAGCGACTGCGTGAACTGACGGGGCAAGGCCCAACCGAGATCGTAAAAGCCGCTTTAGAGCATGAGTATCGAGAGCAGAGGCGGCTGAGGCGGCAAACACGGTTAGCAAAACATTTGGCGACCCTTCAATCTACGGCGAAATGTAAAGCCAATGATTTTGGTCCAGGCTCCCTTTATAACAAAGATGGCTTTTCCATATGATTGTGGATACTGTTGTGGTTGTGCTCTCATTACAAGTGCCAAGATAGGCAGCACTGGATCAGCAGACGATCTCAGCCTCATGCTGGCAAAGACTTTCGTGCGGCAGGTTTCTGAACATCTCATCGCCGCATACTTGCGCTTGACCCAGCCTTGCATCCAATTTCACCAAAGAATCGGGTATCCTCACTGCTGAGGGAAGTCTCGATCTATATAGATAGACTCTGAGTGCTGTCCTTAACCAACGTTTATTCTTGGGAGCTGCAATGGAGTCTAATGGAACTGCGTCTCTAAAGACATCTGTCCAGCCATCTTCTTCTAGAGATCTGTTTGGCCCCCTCGCATTTGGCTTTTATGCTCTATTTACGCTATTGCCCGACAGCAGTAGTTTAGTGGTGGCTTGGCCCTGGGTCTTGCTTTGGCAGGTTGGCTTATTTCTGCCCTGGCTGTGGCTGCTCAGAACGTGGTGGATGCAGTTTCAGCTCACCCGATTGGGCTATGGCCTTGATTATGGAACAGCGCTCACCGTTTTGGGGGTATTGGGGTCAACGCTCTTGGCTCAATTCCCGCAGCAGGCTCGTTGGCATAGTTGGGCTGCATTATGTGCAATAGCCGCCCTCTATGCTCTCAACACTTGGTGTTCTAGTCCGTCACGAAGACAGAAGCTCCTCGCTGCCCAAGGTGGCTTGAGTTTGGCATTTATTGCGGTGAGTCTTAGCCTCTGGTTCTTTCAAACCCTGCTACCAGAAATGAACCGTTTGGCTGACTTACGAGCTTCGGGACTGGAGCGCTCCTTTGATTTTTCAGTATTGGAGCTGCGCAACTGGGCACCCATTGGACACCAAAATTATGTGGCGGGTTTTCTAGTTTTGACCTTGCCGCTGCTTATAGGGCTTTGCCTACGGGCCTCATCGAAATGGAAATGGGTATGGGGCCTGGGTGCGCTTTTAGGGCTTGTGGATCTTTATACCACTAGTTCCCGTGGAGGGTGGTTGGGCATGGCTCTAGTAGCCGTCTCTGGAGTAGTACTACTGAAGCGCCTATCGCCACGCTTCCGTTGGCTGATGGGGCTGGGCCTATTGATTGGTCTTTTCGGTACGGTACTGGCGAACAATCGGCTGCGTGCGCTGCTAGTGAGTGCTTTCTCTCGGGATAGTGCGGGGAGCACCGTTGCATTTCGTTTGATTACGAACGCAACGGGATGGGCAATGGGGCTGGCTCACCCACTCTTGGGTGCCGGACCCGGCAGTGTTCCGTTACTTTACCAGTCCTATCGACCGGCTTGGGCTGGCCGAGAAGCTGAACTGGTGTATCAACTCCACGGGACGCCTGCCCAGGTTTGGGCTGAGTTGGGTGCGCTGGGGATTGCTCTATGCATCTTTATGATTGGCTGGTTGGTGTATTGGGGGGTAAGGCTGTGGCAAGCACAGCCCGTAGAATTAGAGGGCGATCGCATTATGTCCTGGAGTCTGCTTGCGGGGCTAGGCGGGTATGGCATCGTTGCCTTGACTGATTATCAGCTCGATATTGTTTGCATCAGCGGCACCCTGATTCTTTACCTAGTCGGTCTGCTATCGCTTCTGCGCCAATATTTACCGTTATCTTCTGAGGTGCACAGCACGAAGCGTATCAAGATTTTATGCTGGGGACTAGTGGGACTATTGTTGGCTGTAGGGATATGGCTCGCGCCTATTCATCGAGCGTGGCAGCTTTCTAGTCGAGGTTTTGCGGCTTTAGCAGAAGAGCAATTTGAATCCTTTACTACGGATCTAGAGCAGGCCCATCAGCTTGCTCCTTGGGAGCCTTACTACTCCTATCAGTTGGGCTGGAACTTGGGCAGTGTCCGTAGTGATGACGCTCAGATTAATCAAGTTAGAGCTAGGCAAAGCCTGGAGTTTTTCGAGCGTCACGTTCAGGTGTCTCCTTCTCAAGAGTCAGGGACCAGTAGTCTGGGTTGGCAACAGCTCTTGAATCGCCAGCCGTCCCAATCAACTGAATCTTTTCTTAAATCTACGCAGCTTATGCCTGCCAAACGCGGGGGATTCTATAGTTTGGGGCAAAGTCTGCTGTTACAGGGCAAAGCAGATTTAGGGGTGCAGGCCATTGCTCTTGAAATTCTCAGAGATCCTCTCTTTCTCACCAGTCCCTTGCTGCAATCGCCGCCGACAGCAACGTTTTACCCTCAAGTACAAGAAGAGGTGGTGCAGCTCTATCAACAACTGCTAAAGACTCACTCCGCCCAAGATTCTTTAACGGCCTACTTGCATCAATGTTTAGGTGGCGTGTATTGGTGGCAGGGCAATCTCTCCGCTGCGGCAGCTCAATGGGAAAAAAGTGCCCCCCCCCTTGGAAAGGCTGTTTTATCGATCTCTAGAGGTGAGGCTATCTCTACTAATATCCCTATCCTCAAGGCTTGGTTAGAGCCTCAACAACGGATCCAGTGGCTTGAAAGAGCGCTACTGCAGGCCAATCAAGCTCTACCGAAACCGCAGGATGTTCAGGCTCTTCAGGCAGGTATGGAGCGCTCTGATTCTTTCGAACAGTGGGTTAAGAAAAATGCTCCCTTACAACAATATCCGCGCGTTCGTGCTGGTTTTGGGGTTCTCAGTCGCCACATTGATGGTCCTGCTCCGTCTGACTTTTTCCCAGTGGTCGAGAATGCTGCGGTGTCTCAGTTTTTGGCTGAGCTTTTCCCCTCTCTTGCTTATAGTCCAGCATTAGATATCGCTCTACAGCCTTTCTGCGAAAGCTTATGGCGATCTATACAGGCTTCTGAAAGCTAGGCTTGCTCTAATAGGCACCACTGGCAAACAGAACAATCCGAACGGTTTCAACCAGGATTTCAAAGTCTAGATTCAGCGTCCAGTTGTCGATGTAGTAGAGATCGAGGCGGGCGGCTTGGTCAAAGTCGTCGATGTGCGATCGCCCTGAGATTTGCCACAGCCCAGTTATGCCGGGAACGACCTGATGCCGAATATGATGCCATGAGTTAAAACGCTCAACATCTCGAATGGGTAATGGGCGTGGTCCCACTAAACTCATTTGTCCGACTAATACATTAATAAGTTGAGGCAGTTCGTCGATGCTGGTCCGGCGTAGAAAGCTACCAATCTTAGTCATGCGCGGGTCATCTTTTATCTTGAATAGAATCCCGTCCTGTGATTCGTTCTGTGCTTCTAGTTTGGCCTGAAGCATAGCAGCGTTCGCTACCATTGTGCGAAATTTCCACATCTGAAAGACTTTGCCGTGGAGTCCGACGCGCTCTTGCCGGTAAAAAACGGAGCCGGGAGAGGTTGTTTTAATTGCGATCGCAACTCCAATTAAAAAAGGAGCCAGCACCAACAACCCGCAGGCGGCAGCAACCATATCAATAGCTCGTTTAGTCCGGTAGTCTAGCCCTAGAAGCATCGGCGGCGCGGCTCGCAGGGTGGGCATTCCGGCAAAAATTTCGGAGATACCGCGACGATGCAGCACTTCTACGCTGGATGGTATCAGGCGGAGGGTTATTCCTAAGCGCCGGAGTTGCCAATAGAGGGTAGAGGCAAGTTCCGTTGGCGGTAGTTCTGCGACGATGACTTCCTGGGCTTTAGATCTGAGGATGGAATTGAGAGTTGCGTTCGCGCTGGCAGTGGAGGCAAGGGCGGCACCGACAATGTGGTAGTGCGATCGCTGCTCTAGCAATTTGGAGAGACGCGGCAAGCGCTCAGCAGGAGCAATTAGGAATAGAGCTACTGTGGGCTGTCTCTGCTCAAGCTGCTGGAGCAAAAGGGTGGAGAGGAGTCTAAACCCGATGATGAAAGTAACGCTCAGGAACCAGGCACTGAAAAAGAGCGATCGCGGGGCATCCAGCTTTGGGTCATAGAAGTAACTGACGACTAGAGCCAACAGGTAGGCGAGGCTGACCAATTGGGCAGAGCGCACATAGTCTTTCCAGGCGATGGCGCGGCTGTAAAGTCCACCACTAAACAAAATTACTAGAGTTATCCCAGAAAAGACCCAAAACAAGCTTGGTAGCCCTAGGAAGTTCCACCATACAAGTTGAGAGGGAATAGGAGAGTAAAGCTTATTGAGTTGTGCTGCAATTCTCCAAGCGCAGCCAAGAGCCGCTAAATCTACAGCTACGAGCACGCCCATATTTAGCCGTTGCTGTAAACTTTTGCGTCCAGGGTTAGCTGAACGAATCGCTCGAATATCCTCGTGAAGCGGTGTTTTTGGGGTGGGTTGGTGCACAGCAAGCAAGCTAAGGATGAGACATGATAAACCACTATGCCTATCCTACCCAGCGATGTCGCGATCATTGGCTTGGGACACTGCGGAAGTTTGATCTTGCTTCAAGGTATGCCGAAGAAGTTCTCGACTCAGTAACAAAACGAAGGCTGGATTGTTTATGAGATAGCGTTTCCAGAGACGCTTAGGTTCAGTCATTAAACGATATAGCCATTCTAAACTGAGTGCCATCATCCATCGTGGAGCTTGACTCACTTCGCCGCTATGAAAACCAAAGGCTGCGCCTACACCAATCATGACGGCGTCTAGTTGACCCTGCTGTCTTGCCATCCATAGCTCTTGTTTGGGACAGCCGAGGGCGACAAAGACAATAGCTGCACCACTTTGATGGATTTGCTCAAGACTTTGCTGCTCTTCTTCTAAGGTTAGGTCTCGGAAGGGAGGGGAGTATGCCCCTACAATTTTTAATTCTGGAAAGCGCAGCACAAGATTTTGCTGTAGCTTTTTCAGCATGGCATTTGTCCCGCCATACAAATAGATGGGTAGTTTATCTTGAGCCGCCCGCTGACAGCAGTGCAGCATTAAATCTGGGCCATAGACTCTGGTGGCCTGAGGCCAGCCTAACCAGCGCAGTGCCAAAACTAAGGGCATTCCATCGGGGGTAACCATTGCCGCGTGATTCACGACTTGTCGATAGGCGGAATTCCAGTAAGCCGTCATTACGACGTGAACGTTTGCTGCAATGATGTAGCAGGATTGTTTGGTCAGTGCCCAGTTCGAGATGCGATCGCAAGCGTCCTCATAACTTGTGATATTTAATAGAACACCCAGTAAATGATGCTTTCTGTGGTTATCTTGCTTTGTATCACTCATAGAGAGACAGGATCAAAAATATTGATGTTTTTCCCTAGGTTTCATAGAAAGAGACATCTTGCTGTAAGACACAGATTAGTGAGCCTTACGAGATAAAAGGGGGTATGTAGCCATATCTTTGTCGTTGCTTCATAAAAAATGGTGAGACTCTACTGCTTGTATCTGATTGAAGGGGACAGGGGGGTAAGACCGTATATACTTGTTCCTCACTATTACTGAAATGCTGCTGCTCTGTCTTGCTCTGACAAAAAATGCCTCAGTATGGGTATGTTATGGATGAGCCACCCGCTGTTTAACATACGGTTCTTTAATGCGCAAACAGCAACATCCGCCAGAATTAATTATTGAAGCTGGACGTACTGAACGCCAGTACTGGCAAGACTTATGGCGATATCGAGAGCTGTTCTATTTCCTCGCATGGCGTGATGTTTTGGTGCGCTATAAACAAACAGTAATTGGTATTGCTTGGGCTTTAATTCGGCCATTCTTGACAATGATGGTGTTTACCGTTGTCTTTGGTAATTTGGCTAAACTCCCATCTGAGGGAGTGCCTTATCCCATTCTAGTTTTTGCCGCAATGTTACCTTGGCAGTTTTTCGCAAATGCACTGACAGAATGCAGCAATAGTCTGATCTCGAATTCTAACTTGCTGTCGAAGGTATATTTCCCTCGCTTAATTATTCCCACCAGCGCTGTAATTGTCAGCTTTGTGGATTTTTTGATCTCGGGGATGATTATGGTGGGATTAATGGCCTGGTATAACTTTGTACCCAGTTGGCGCATTTTAGTACTGCCGCTGTTTATTATGATTGCCTTTGCTGCAGCGATGGGGGTTGGATTGTGGTTGGCTGCACTTAATGTTCAGTATCGAGATTTTCGATACATCGTGCCGTTTGTTGTCCAGTTTGGACTCTATATCTCTCCAGTTGGTTTTAGCAGTAGCATTGTGCCCGAGAGATGGCGGTTGCTCTACTTTCTTAACCCAATGGTCGGGGTTATCGACGGTTTTCGTTGGTCTATCTTAGGCCACGAGACACAACTCTATGGTTTAGGTTTTGCGTTGTCATTAGGGCTAGTACTGTTTCTGTTGGGGAGTGGTATCTGGTATTTCCGCCGAATGGAACGCACATTTGCAGATGTAATTTGAGAGGTGAGTTATGTCTGAGACTGTTATCAAGGCTGAGAATCTAGGTAAGAAATACATTATTGGTTATAAGCAGGCAGAGCAATCGCAATACAAGGCCCTACGGGATGTATTGGCGGATAGGGCTAAAGCCGTTGGAAGATATATTAATCCACTGAGCAACAACAGTGGTGAGGGGCCTACGAAAGAAGATTTCTGGGCATTGAGCGATGTCTCGTTTGAGATTAAACAAGGCGATCGCGTTGGCATTATTGGCAGGAATGGTGCTGGAAAATCGACTCTTCTAAAGGTCCTTAGCCGTATTACTGAACCGACCACTGGGCGGATCTTTATTAATGGGAGAGTTGCTAGTTTATTAGAAGTGGGTACGGGCTTTCATCCAGAACTGACTGGTAGAGAAAATATCTATCTGAATGGTGCTATTTTGGGGATGAGCAGATTTGAAATTAAACGTAAATTTGAAGAGATCGTTGATTTTGCTGAGGTTGAAAAGTTTTTAGATACCCCAGTAAAACGATATTCGAGTGGCATGTATGTCAGATTAGCCTTTGCTGTCGCTGCACATTTGGAACCAGAAATTCTTGTCGTTGATGAAGTCTTAGCTGTTGGAGACATTGCTTTCCAAAATAAATGTTTAGGTAAAATGGAAGATATCGCCACAAATAAGGGGCGAACTGTCTTGTTCGTCAGCCATAATATGGGAGCTGTGACTCAACTTTGTCAAAGTGCCTTTTGGATTGAGAATGGAACGCTCCGTGCAAACGATAATGCAGAGCATATTGTTGCACAATATTTAAGCTCTAATGCAACTAAGAAAGGCGAAAAAATATGGAAAAAAGGTATAGCCAATCTAAATGTAAATGAATTTTTATTGAAAGCTATCCGCATTGTAAACAATCAAGGGAAAATCACTTCACATATCGATCCAAGATCTGATTTTTATATTGAAATAGAGTACGATCTATTAAAGGATATTACCTCTTACAGGATTGGAGTAACTGTCAACACTTTTAGTGGGGTCAAACTATTTGATACCTATGATGTTTATGGCGAAGAGATAGGTGCATCTCGATGCCCAGGACGTTATGTAAGTCGATGTAAAATTCCAGGAAATTTTCTGAATTCCGGACAATTTTCACTAAAAATCAACGCTGGCATGAGAGGGGTAAAAAATTTTATAAGTATCGACAGTGTATTATATCTAGAGATTGCAGATATTAGCATAAATGATAATGCAAGAGGAAAGAATGAAGGTCTAATTCGTTCGCAGGCGAGCTGGAAAACATACAACAAAAAATGATTTTTGAAGAATTTAATTATGTTTGCAAAAAAAGTAAAGGCACGAATATTTAGGGGTGGGGGGGCTAAAGAAGTAATTTTTCCTGATGATACATTTCTAGTCTCTTATCCAAAGTCAGGGAATACATGGCTTCGGTTTATCATCGCAAATTTAATAACTGAGACAGAGGATGATATTGATTTTCACACCTCTATCTCAGTCATTCCCGAGATTGGTGTGCATAGTAAAATCCTTGAGAATTTATCAAGGCCAAGAATAATAAAAAGTCATCATTTATTTAACAAAAACTATCCTAAAGTAATATACCTTGTGAGAGACGCGAGAGATGTATATGTCTCCTATTATCACTATTTACGAAAAAAATTAATGTTAGATATGACATTCTCGAAATTTATTAGAAAGCAAGATATTTTCCCGAGTCGATGGCATGATCACGTCAACTCATGGATTAATGCGTCGAATATTATCTCAATAATTAGGTATGAGGATTTACTAAAAAATCCTTGTTTAGAAGTATCTAAGCTTGCAAGTATTTTGTGGAAAGATAGATTTAACGAAGAGGAAATCAAGGCTGCTGTAAAATCTTCTTCCTTCGAAAGAATGCAGAGAATTGAAGCCGAGAGAGGACGTCCGTTTAAAGATTTAAATGCAGAAGAAAAATCAACAATATTTGTAAGAAAAGGGATAAGTGGCGATTGGAAAAATCACTTTTCCAGTGAGGATGAAGATTTCATATTAGAAGAGGCTGCTACTTTACTAAAGTATTTTAATTACATCTAATGCTCTATATATAGATAATTGTCAGTGATGAAAAATCATATCAAAAGCTATGCTAAACGCTTAATCCCAAAGATTTACAGGGAAAGACTGAATAAGATTAAACCCTTTGTGATGTCTGCTTATAGGGACCTCCGATTTAAAAAACTAAGAAAGATAGTACCTCCTAAGCCAACAGTCGTAAATCTATTGGTCAATGATACATGTAATTCTCGCTGCCAGATGTGCTTGATATGGAAAAACAAAAAAAGCAAGGAGATCAGCCCTTCTGAACTAAGTATAGTATTACTAGACCCATTATTTAGTGATATAAAATACATTGGTGTGAGTGGTGGTGAGCCGACCCTGAGGTCTGATCTTTCTGAGATTTTTGAAGTAATTTGTACTAAGAAACCAAAGATTTTAGGTGCTGGATTAATTACTAATGGAATCATAGAAAATTCAGTTAGACAGAAAGTTTTAGACTGTGCCGAAGTTTGTAATTCATATGATGTTGATTTCAACTTGATGATATCTTTAGATGGCATCAGTGAAATACATGATGTGGTACGAGGTCGTAAGGGCAATTTTAATACTGCTACTTCTCTCTTAGATTTTTTTCATAATGAAACAGGAATAAATACATCCTTTGGATGTACTATTTCAGCTTCAAATGCACTATATGTTGATGAACTTCTCGACTATGCGATATCAAAAGGAATATATGGACGTTTTAGAGTAGCAGAATTTATAGATAGATTATATAACGCTGAGCAATCTCAATTTATAAGAGCATTTGATGATGTTACTTCCTATCATCTAGGTCTTTTTTTCTTCCGTCTAGAGCATGCTTTTGAAACAGATGAAATTTACAAAAAGACATATAGGAATATAAGGAAAATGCTAACGGAGGGTAAGCCAAGACAAATTGGATGTCCTTATCAATCAAATGCCGTAGTTTTAGCCTCATCAGGCGATTTACTATATTGCTCCCCTAAATCTCCAGTCCTTGGTAATTCTTTAAACGAATCTGCATCAAATATCTATTTTCAGAATCTAAGAACAAGGGAGGCGATTATCGAGAATGATTGTTCCTCTTGTATTCATGACTACCATGAGTCTTTGACTATAAATGAATTATTGAACGAGAAAATATTTTCTCGTATTAGGAAAAACAAATATAAATGTGATCTTCTTATTAGCAAGTCAATAAAATATTCTAAGATTGAATCCCTTAGTTATGATTTTTCTAACTTAAACTCTCAAAAAGTATTAATTCTTGGTTGGTATGGAACTGAAACTGTAGGCGATAAGGCTATATTATCGACTATCGTTCGAAATCTCCGAACTCGATCTATTCCTCCTAAGACAATCTATCTCTCCAGTCTCTTCCCATTTATATCTCAATGGACAATAAAAGAAATGGAGCTTGGTGAAATTACTATTGTCGAAACTTATACTCAGAACTTTGATAGCGTTTGCGCAGAAGTTGATGAGATGGTTGTTGGCGGCGGCCCTTTAATGGATATTGAGCCTCTCAATCATATCCTTTATGCTTTTATCCAAAGTGCAAAATATAATTCAATTGCCAGGATTGAAGGATGTGGTCTTGGACCATTGTCACAACCAATTTATATGCAGGTTGTTTCTGAAATCTTTAGGCTTTCTAATCATATTACTCTTCGAGATCGAGCTTCTACTGAGCGTTGTCTCAATGATTTTTCTATTGCCCCATCAGATACTGTTGCCGATCCCGCCACTTACTATGTCTTAGAGCAAAGGGAAAAGCTAATACAATCTATGCCTCCTCAAGGCATGGGATCTACAATATCTTGCTTTTTAAGAGAATGGGGAAAAGAATATTCTCTTGGTTTAGAGCAACAAGAATACGAGTTAGCTAAGAACAAGTTTGAATTTCAGTTAGCACACTTGATTGCATTCGTTGCTCAAGCTAAAAACTTAGATGTCCACCTTCTACCAATGCATGTATTTCATGTTGGTGGAGATGATAGAGTTTTCAATCGTTCTCTTGCGAGATCTATTCAATCTAAATTGAGTAGATCGAGTGGGCTGAATAATGTCTCCTTTGCTAGGGAGCCAGTATCTCCGTTTGTGATTTTGCATAATATGTTCCATTCACAATTAAATATTTGCATGAGATTTCACTCTGTTGTATTTGCAGAAAATCTTGATGTGCCATACTTTGCGATTGATTATACTAGTGGAGGTAAAATAGAGGCATATTTGCGAGATGTCGGTAAACTTAACAGATTGATTTCGGTTCATGATATTGCTAATGGCAATTGGAAAGAAAAAATGGAAATTTTGCTTTCAACTGGCTAATATATTATGACTATGCTGCAGCTCTTTTTTGTAATGTTGGTATCCTATTGTGTGTACCCTAGTGCTTATGAGGGTTTTACATATCAATCAAACCGATATTGAAGGTGGTGCTGCGATTGCGGCGTATCGATTACATGAAGGTCTGTTGGAAAATACAGTCGATTCTCAGCTACTTGTAGATATATGCAAGTCACAAAATAAGCTTGTATCAACCATCTCCCGTAAAAGGGCAATCGATGCCTTAGTCTCACGTGTCTTCTCAGGCTTTGGTCTCAATTATCTTCATATTCTCAGCAGCTTTAATATTAAGCATCAAAAGAGTTATCAAGAAGCTGATATCGTTAACCTCCATAATATTCATGGCGATTACTTTAATTATCTAGCGCTTCCCCATTTGACTCAGCAGAAGCCAACGGTTTGGACTCTTCATGATATGTGGAGCTTTACAGGGCATTGTGCTTATAGCTTTGACTGTAATCGTTGGCAGATTGGATGTGGACAATGTCCATATCCTGAGACCTATCCTCAAATTGGTAAAGATGCTAGTCATTTGGAATGGCGACTCAAAGACTGGCTTTATAGCCATTCTAATCTAGATATAGTTGTTCCGAGTTCTTGGCTATATAAACTGACTCAAGCAAGTCTTCTCAATAAGTTTCCTATTCACCATATCCCCAATGGCATTAATACAAGCTCATACTACCCTCTAGATCCTCAACAGTGCAGAGCTATTTTAGGTATACCTTCAAACCGCAGGGTGCTAATGTTTGCTGCCGATCGTCTCAGTGATCTACGTAAAGGCATTGACCTGCTATACAGATCCCTCGCGCAATTATCCCCTTCCCTAAAACAGGAAATTATTCTTCTGACGCTGGGGGCTGGTGAGGTAACGCCTGCAGATGACCTTGGTATTCAACACATCAGTTTGGGGTATACAGGAAGCGATCGCTTTAAAGCCATTGCCTATTCTGCTGCTGATCTCTTTCTATTTCCGACTCGTGCGGATAATTTGCCGCTCACATTGCAAGAAAGTATGGCTTGTGGAACCCCCATTATTTCTTTTGATATAGGAGGCGTTCCTGATCTCGTCCGACCTGGGAAGACGGGGTTTTTAGCTAAACCAGAAGACAGTCATGATTTTGCCCAAGGAATTATAGAACTACTCGAAGATGATGCCTTACGTGCCTCTTTTGGGAAAAAATGTCGTAGTATTGCTTGCGAAGAATACTCACTCTCTTTACAAGCTCAAAGATATATAAAAATCTATGAAAAAATAAGAAAAAATGCAGCATACAAATGATTTATTAGTCTTTATTATTATTCCTGTTCATAATCGAAAGTCAATAACATTTTCCTGCTTAAAGCATCTCAGAGAAATAGGAGATCTATGTCGTTATCAGATTGTGGTTGTTGATGATGGTTCAACTGATGGTACATTTACCATGCTTGAAGAGGATTTTCCTGAAGTAACTGTTCTGAGTGGAGATGGGGATTTGTGGTGGGCAGGGGCAATTGTAAGGGGTATGGAGTATGCAATTGAGCATGGAGCTGATTACTTTGTTTGGTTAAATGATGACACCTTCCCCTCTGTTGGAACTATTAAAAGGATGGTTGCAGAATGTGCAGAGCATACGAAAATTATTGCATCTGCCCAATGCTACTCCGCCCAGAATCTGCAATATCCTACTTACGGTGGTCATAAAAAGTCTCTTACTTCTACCCGACTTATTTTCACGCCAAAAAATAGCCTTGTTGAGTGTGATTGTTTAAGTGGGAATTTAGTATGCTTCCCAAAAATAGTTGTAGATCAGTTAGGTTTTCCTCCTGCAGATAAATTGCCGCATTGTCTGGCAGACATAGCCTATACATGGCAAGCAAAAAAATATGGTTATCGTCTAAGGGTTATTGGTGATGCAACGGCTGTGTGTGAGTTCAATCCATCTGAAGAAGGATGGGCTTCAAGTCCAATATCGATGAAGGCTAGGTGGAAAGAGATTTTTACGCTGAAGTCTAACTTATATCCACCTGCATTTTGGTACTTCTGTAGAAAAACCTATGATCAGTTAGCGCTATTTGTTTTTGTCAGAATGTACTTGAATTTTATTCTGTTTATAATTCTAAGAGCTTTATTACCTGTTAGCATTTTACAAAAAATCAGAGATTTAAAAAATATTCTATATAAGGATCAACTCAGCAAAGAATTTGCATCAAGCTTTGACGCAAATTCTGTAGAGATGGAAATGAAAAATAAATAACGATTACTCATGTCTGGTCGTATGCTATCTCCCGCTAAGGAACTAGTGTTTATTATAATTCCAGTTCACAATCGCAAAGAAATTACGCTGGCTTGTCTAGAGAATCTTGATGTAACGGGTGATCTAGGAAAATTTCATGTTGTTGTTGTTGATGATGGTTCTACTGATGGAACAGGAGTAGCTGTTCGTAATGCTTTTCCGCAAGTTAATGTACTCGAAGGTCATGGAAGCCTTTGGTGGACTGGGGCGATCGTTCAAGGGATGAAATATTCCTATGAGCAGGGAGCTAAGTATTTCATCTGGCTGAATGATGATTCAACGATATTGCGAGATACACTTTCTAGCTTGGTGGACTATTGTCAGAAACATCCACGTTCAATTATTGGCAGCCAAGGCTTTTGCCAGAATGGGGGATTAGCGTATGGCGGCAAGAAAAAAACTCTACGAGGATATCGTTTTATTCAGGCACCAGATAATAGTGTTATTTCATGTGATTTGTTAAGTGGTAATATCGTTTGTCTTCCTAGAGAAGTCATTGATGAAATCGGCTATCCGGATTTTTTCAGAACACCTCACTATGGAGGGGATTCGCTGTACCTGATTAGGGCGCATCAACATAAATTTAGTATTTTTGTTGATGGCCGTTATCCAGCAGTTAGTCTTCCTGGCCAATCACCTCTTTATCCCACTAACTGGTTGTCCACAGATAACGAGCCAAACCAACTCATTAAGCTAATGTTTAATCCTTACTCCGGTCTCAGTTGGCGTGTCTGGTTTCATATCAATTGGGAAGCCTACTCTTTCTGGGGTTTAGTAATGTTTCTAAAAAAATATACTTCTATTTTATGTATAACTTTCTACCGATATATTCGTCGGTTTAGTCATCTATGTTAATCCTTTGATAATCAAGCCCAGAAACTAAAATCAAGTTCGTTGGCCTTAGTGAAATAAATTTTACGATGTCCCATACGCTTTCAGTCATCATCACTTGTTACTCAGAAGGTGATTTATTGCATGAGGCAGTCCAGAGTGTCATAAGTCAGTCTAAGACTCCCTTGGAAATTATTGTTGTGAATGATTCCTCTACGGATCCTGAAACGATTAAGGCTTGCAGAACCCTTGACGCTAATCCTCTGGTGACCGTTATCAATCGTCATGAGAATGGTGGTACCTCAGCAGCACGTAATGATGGTGTGCAAGCTGCAACTGGTGATATTTGCTTAATGCTAGATGGGGATGATTTGCTTCCGCCGGAGGCTTTATCAACAGTACAGAATGTTTTTGATCAGCACCCAGCGGCTGGGTTTATCTTTGGAGACTACCTGCGCCAAGATAATCCCCAGCAGCCAGCTCAGTGCATTACTCCCGGGCAACCCATTCTCAGCTACCAATTGAAAGCTCGCCCCTTGTCCCTTAGTTCTAATTGGACTTTATTGGGGACTTCTCCTATTAAGCGAAAACTTTGGCAAAGTGTTGGTGGTTACGATCTCAACTTTGGGGTTCAAGATTTACACGATGTTGAATTTTGGGTGCGTGTGCTAGCAACGGGTTGTTCCTATGCTTATGCCCCTCAACCGATTTATCTCTGGCGCAAGTACTTCGGTAGCAATAGTCGCCAAGTAACCCCGCTAGCCTGGTATCGCCTTGCCGAATCACATTTCGATATCTACTGTGCCTCTGGACTGGAGTATCGCGCCAACGAGCTTCTATTGCTGGGTAGTAAGTGGATGTATCAAACAGAGAAGATTCAGTATTATGGTGGGGCCCTATTTCAAAATATTAGGCAGGGGCAGTATCAATTTTCTAGTTTCTTAGCATTAATGATTCCGGCCGGAGTCTTACAGTTGTTCTCTGAATATAAAAGGCGCAACCGATAGGTTTGACTTAGAATACCTAACGGCTGATTTGCATATCGCGCTGGCGCAGCTGCTGAATAAAGAAATCCTCTAACGAAGGCCGCACTAAATCCAACTTGAGCAATGTGGCCTCCATTGCCGAGAGCGATCGCAAAAAATCTTCTGCATTTCCCTGCAGCCGACCGCGCCACTGCCCCGCCTGGAAATCAAGATCGGCAACCCAGTCCTGCAGCACCTGTTGACTGCCGCCTTTCCCTTTCACCTGATAATGTTCGCTACTAGTGCCGAGCAACTCATCCATCGTGCCCTCGCAGATTAGTTCTCCCTTGGCGAGGATGGCGATGCGATCGCAAATAATTTCCACATCCGACAGCACATGACTATTGAAGAACACCGTCTTGCCTTGCTGCTTCAGCGACAGGATAATTTCCCTGATTTGGTAGCGCCCTAGTGGATCAAGCCCCGACATTGGCTCATCTAAAAACACCAGCTCTGGATCATTAATCAGCGCCTGGGCCATCCCGACCCGCTGCAGCATCCCCTTCGAATACTTCCGCATCTGCTTTTTCTTCGCCGCTGATCGGTCTAGCTTCACCAGATCTAACAGTTCAGGAATGCGCCGCCGCTGCACCTTCGCCGGAATCTGAAAGATGCCCGCAATAAATTCCAAAAACTCCCAGCCCGTTAGATGATCGTAGAAATAAGGGTTCTCAGGCAAATAGCCAATCTTTTGTTTGACGTTGCGATCGCCTAACGGTTTACCCAATACAAAACCACGCCCTGCAGTGGGCTTGGCAATCCCCAGCAGCGTCTTGAGCAGCGTCGTTTTACCCGCTCCATTGGGACCGAGCAGTCCAAACGTTTCTCCCGGCATCACCTGTAAACTGCACTGCTTAAGCGAAGAAACCTTTCTGTTCATCCAAAAGCCGGTTCGATAAGCCTTCTGGAGATTGAACGTCTGGATAATTGGCTGCGGTTCTGTCTGCAACGGTTCAGTTCGAGGGTGGGTAATCGTAGTCATAATCTTCTTTACAGTTCACCAGTAAAGTAAAGCAGCACTGGGTCTTAGCCCTTCATATTGTAGGTTGCCCGCATAAGCAACCTTGATTAACAATTGAAGCTGCCTAACGAAACACCAATAACACTGACTGCAGTAGACCAATCAAGACTCCTAAAACACCACCCAGCGTCACAATAGCCTGCAGCTCTGTTTTAACAATGCCCTGAATTGCCGTCTCTAAATCCTCTGGTGGAGTCTGATTGACGCGATCGATAATCACCTGATCTAGATTCAGAATGGGAAGTGCTTTCGCCACTAACTGCTCTAAATCACCTTCTAGGTAACGTTCTAAAATCAACGCTAACTCTTGGCTAATCGTATCCAAAGAATCAGCTACTGCCTCTGAGACACTTAACCGCTGCACTAAAACCTTGGCGGTCTCGTCCCAGTCAAAGGATTGCGTTAACCTTTGCAGCACCGGCTCCCCACGGGTCTGGGTATAGCTGCGTACGCTTTCACGGAAGGCGCGACGCAGTTCTTTTACCGTTTTATTCGGTAGCGTCTGCAGTGAAAAACCAGAGAACCATTCCGTTAGCCCTTGCCGCATCCCTAAAGAGACAATCAGATCCTTCAGCACCAGCGTGGCTGCACGGGGTTCTTCAATGAGAAACGTGCGGAAACGGACGAGTGCACTTTCGGCCCCCACCGCGTTGGCGACCAGCCAATAGGTGCCCCGCGTTCGTTCTCGAAAGCTGGCATCTAAAGTAGCGATATTGCGATCCGTCAGAAAGTCGGTGAGAATCAATCGCAGCGTTTTGACCGGGAAAACATCGTCCAGCACCCAGTCCGCCAATTGCCGAGCCTGCGCTTCATTGAGCTGCAAATCTAGAACAATTTGATCAAAAATTTGGTTGAGCTGCGCCTCCAAGAAGTCATCTTGCTCCGCCAGTTGGGCCACTAGCCGAGGCAGAGACTGGCTGGCAAAATCATGAAGAATGAGCGACAGAATGGCGGCTGTCTTCTCTTTTTTGTCGGCTTTTACCTGATCGAGCGCCAGCCGCAGCAGCCACAAAATAATGCTCTGAATCCGCTCTGTTTGCAGCAGCCGCTGGGCAATCGCCTGTAGCTCTTCTGGCGTCAGCAGCGATGTCATAATCGCATCAGAGACCTTCTGCGCTAGCCGATCTTGATTCCGAGGGATTAGGCCTGGAGTGAACGGCAGCGCTCGCCCGCCTAGCTTAATGGCGCGGTAGGGGCGAAACAGCATTTTGATCGCCAGATCATTGGTGAAGTAGCCAATCACGCCACCCGCAACCGGTGGCAAGGCAATCACCCATAGCGTAGACCAGTTCAAACGGACCTCCTCCGTCCAACAGTGCAGACCGCACTTCTATCAATCTAGGGGGCGTATTGCGATTGCGCAATGTGCCACAGAGCAGAGTCTCGGCTTCATGCCTGATTGTCTTGCCATCAGACCATTACAAACTGCTAGAGTCCAGACTTTGCGATTCTCCTAACGTCTGCGGCAGGTGTATACCACACTCCTGCTTTAATCCCTGGAAACGGGTATCCCGCTCGCTGTCATCTTCGCCGGTTACCGGGCGGCTAGAGTGCCAGTCTCCAACGGTAACGTAGCCTTGATCAAAAAGAGGATGGTAGGGCAGGTCATGTGCCGTTAGATATTCATAGATATCCTTTGAGTTCCAGCTTAAAATTGGCAGGATCTTGTAGCAGCCTGCCTGTTGACCTACAATCTGTAGCCCCTGACGATAGTCTGTTTGACCGCGCCGCAGCCCTGCCAACCAAGCAGTGGCTTTAAGATCCTGTAGCGCCCGCTGCATGGGCTCTACTTTGCGAATCTGATCATACTGGTTGAGCGCTTCAACGCTATTCTGCTCCCAGAGTTTTCCATGCAGGGCCTCCATCCGCGCTGGACTGACGGAAGACTGATAAACCTGAAGATTGAGCTGTAGCCGCTCTGTCAACTGCTCAGCAAACTGATAAGTCTGGGGGGGTAAATAGCCTGTGTCAACCCAAATCACCGGTATTCTGGGCTGCACCTGCGTGGCTAAATGCAGCGTCACGGCGGCTTGAATGCCAAAACTTGTGCTCACCACAAGTCCCTGAGCAAACGTTTCGTCGGCCCAATTGACAACTTGCTCTGCCTTGGCACTCTCAAGTTGGTGGTTAACTGCCTCTAACTGATTTTTTAGAGGAGCGGCTACGTTGCGGTGGTCAGTTGGGGAATGTTGCATTAGAGAATCAAGCGTCTTGGCCTCAACTCAAGAGGACAGCCAAGTCTAGTTTTAGCATGGTTGCCTGACGCGACACCACACAGGCGCGCTCTGCAGATCTTGGGGATCCTATTTCGAGGTTTCGCCATCGTATCGACCCGCAGTGATTTAATATTTAATTAATAGTCTGTTCAAAATAGTTAATATTTCTCGTTTTTATAGGCTGTTTGGTTGAACTCCAGTCCCTCGCCATGTGCCCTTTTTCTGATCAACCTCTGGACTGTAACAAGAGTGCGAAGCCGTTGTTAGAGCTTCTGCTGTTTATTGAGAAGCGAGCGACAGCTGAAGAGCAGATTCAGCAGGTGCGAGATTATTTGGACGCTCTAGACGTGAGCTGTCGCGTCAAGTTGCACGTGGTGGAAGTTTCAGATCAGCCCTATTTAGTAGAGTATTACCGGCTAGTGGTGACGCCTGCCCTCGTTAAAATTCATCCTGAACCTACGCAGGTATTGGCTGGGAGTAATCTTTTGGCTCAGCTCCATGAGTGCTGGCCTCGTTGGCGTCAAGAGCTTGAGGAGTTGCCTGAGCAGGGGGGGCAACCTTCGCTGGCTCGATCAACTCAGATCATGAAACTCTCTGACGAGATCTTTCGACTGCATCAGCAAAATGAAGCGATGCAGGAGCAGCTCAAGTTTAAAGACCGAATTATGGCGATGCTCGCTCATGACTTACGGAACCCTCTCACGGCGGCTGCAATCGCAATTGAAACTTTAGACGGGCAGTGGGATTCAGACAACCCGACCTCTTTGTCAAAAGAGATGTTGATGAAGCTCTCGGATCATGCTCACACTCAAATCCGATTAATTGAACGCATGATTACCAGCGTTTTAGAGGCCTCGCAGGGCAAGAGTGTCACCCTCGACATCCAGCCCAAAAAGCTAAGCTTAGTAACCCTCTGTAAAGAAACTTTGGATGATCTAAGCCATCACTTCGCAGAGAAGGCACAGACTCTAAAAACTGATCTCCCGGCCGATCTGCCATGGGTCCACGGTGATGTTGATCAAGTGCGTCAGGTTCTCATCAATTTGCTCGAAAATGCTCTGAAGTATACGCCCTGCGGCGGCACTATCCAAGTTTCTCTGCTCCATCGCACCACTCAGAAAGTTCAGGTCAGCATCCGAGATGATGGGCCTGGCATCCCAGAGGAAAAACAGAAATACATTTTTGTTGACCGGTTCCGTCTCACACGCGATCAAGACCAAGAGGGCTATGGCATTGGCTTGGCTCTCTGTCAGCAAATTGTGCAGGCGCACTACGGCAAGCTTTGGGTTGAGTCGTCTTTAGATGAGGGGAGCTGTTTTCACTTCACTTTGCCGGTTTATCAATTTTGAGGTTGTGACTCCCTTGAGCGCAGCTTTTCTTTCTCGAGACAGACAAACCGCAGGCTATCGCAAACCAGCCATACGCCATCGCGAATTAGCTTTCCACGCTTCATTCCAGCACCAGACAAGTTATAAAAGTTTATAGAGTTGATGTTTCGAGTGATACGGGAGCATAGTAGGCTGAGGTTAATTGATCCTTTTGCACATCATTAAAGGTATTAAGATTCATGGTTGAGCGTGGTTCTAAAGTTAAAATTCTTCGTCCCGAATCCTATTGGTATCGGGAAGTTGGCACAGTTGCCTCTATTGATAAAAGTGAAACGACGAAGTATCCCGTGATTGTTCGCTTCAGCACTGTTAATTACACCGGCTATAGCGGTAGTGCCAGTGGTGTCAACACCAATAACTTTGCAATGAATGAATTAGAGGAAGTGAAATAAAGGGGGAAGGGCATCTAAAGTCCTTGACCTGAACCTGACGCCAGCTTCCTTTACGGTTTTAAATATCTTTACTGTATCCAGCACCCTTACTTGCCCATCGGCAGAAGGGTGCTTCTGTTTGGTAAGCAGTAGATGCTCAACGTCTAGAAGCTTTGTCCCTCACCCGTAAGCGAGTTCCATGCCTGAGCTGCCTGAAGTTGAAACCGTACGTCGAGGTCTAGACCAAAGAACCTGCGGGCATCCGCTATTAGGTGCTCAGGTTCTCTATCCTCGGACGATTGCTTATCCTAGCCCTGCTGAGTTTGAAGTGGGGATACAAAATATGCATCTTAAAGCTTGGCAGCGACGCGGTAAATATCTGCTAGGGCAGCTGACGTCTCAGGCGCAGCCTGCAGGCTGGCTCGGTGTCCATTTGAGAATGACGGGACAGCTCCTGTGGCTCCGTCGTGATGACGCTTTGCAGAAGCATACGCGCGTACGCCTCTTCTTTGCCGATCAGCAAGAGCTGCGTTTTGTAGACCAACGTACCTTTGGACAGATGTGGTGGGTGGCGCCCGGAACTGCTCCCGAAACCGTTATCTCTGGCCTGCAGCGACTTGGCCCGGAGCCGCTTTCTGTTGATTTTTCTGTGCCTTACCTAGAGCAGCAGCTCAGCGGTCGCCGTCGTTCGATTAAATCAGCCCTGCTCGACCAGTCCATTGTGGCAGGGTTGGGCAATATCTATGCCGACGAGTCTTTGTTTGTCAGCGGTATTTTACCCACAACTCTGTGTCTTAAGCTGACTGCTCAACAGGTGGAGCGCCTACATGCAGCAATTGTTCAGGTTTTATCCGCGAGCCTAGAGCAGGGAGGAACCACCTTCAGCGATTTTCGAGATGTTTTGGGCATCAATGGCAATTATGGGGGCGTTGCCTGGGTCTATGGTCGGGCAGGCCAACCCTGCCGCAGCTGTGGCACCTTGCTGGATCGAATGAAGTTGGCTGGCCGCTCAACTCACTTCTGTCGCCAATGTCAAGTCTAACTCAGCCAATCTTAAGATAGCGATTAGCTGGGTTTCAGGGGCATCGCGCAGAATAAAAATGTACAAATCTGGTAGCGCCCTCTAAGATCTATGAATATCCATGTATTGCTCATTGAAGACGAAGCAAGCATTGCCAGGCTCCTAGAGCTGGATCTAAACGATCTAGGTTATCGAGTAACTGTCGCTCATGACGGGCTGACGGGCTTGCATTTGGCTCAGACGCAAGCGCCAGATATCATCGTTCTAGATTGGCAGTTGCCGCAGTTGACGGGGCTAGAGATCTGTCAACGCCTCCGTGCTGCGGGCAAGATGATGCCGATTATTTTTGCGACAGCGCTAGGAGACGATCTGCGTCGTAAAGCTGCACTGCGGGCAGGCGGTACGGACTATCTAGTCAAGCCTTTCAGCACTGAGAGCTTACTGCAGGTGATTGATGAGCAGCAGGCCCTGGTGGCTTAGGACCTAATCTTGTGTCGGTCTTTGACCCGACGCGACCCCAGAGCAAAGTTACGACGGACGACTCGGCTGCATCGGTAGTGAAACGGTTACTGTTGTCCCTAGCTCAGAAGACTCAATCAGCAATGTGCCTTGGTGGGCCTCTACAATTCGGTTGGTAATGGCTAAGCCTAGACCATTTCCAGAAGACTTGGTGGTGTAAAACGGCTGCGTCAACTTAGGGATTGTCGCAGCGGGGATTGGCTCTCCCCCGTTCTTGACGCGGATGGTAACCCGGTTTCGAACTGGGTCCGCTTCAACATGCCATTGAATCATCTCTCCGGGTGGGGAGGCTTCGCTGGCGTTGCTAATGAGATTAATAAAGACTTGGCGTAGTTTATCGCGATCGCCAGAAATAGTGATAGGCACAGCCGATAGCTCAATCTTTAGTTCTCGTTCGGCCACAGAGGGAATAGCTTTGATTGATGCCATACTGTCGGTGATCAGATGATTGACATCTAGTTCTGTGCGTTCTAACTGCTGCTGTTTCGCATAGAGCAAGATCTCGTTGAGAAGGCGCTGTAGCCGCTCTGCTTCTTCTAACGCTAGGGTTAGGCGCATTTGGAACCGCTCGGTCAGGTCTATGTTTTTGAAGGCGTTGAGCCCCATTAACACTGTGGTGAGTGGATTTCGGACTTCGTGAACAATCATGGTGGCTAACTCGCCAATCTCAGCGAGCTGTTCCGTCAATTTTTCTGCTGCTTTACGTTCCGTCGCATCTCGACTCAGCGCCAGAATAAACTGCTCATCGCTAAATTCAAAGAGTCCGAGGCGTACTTCTACAGGGAATGTACTGCTGTCTTTACGCCGATGTATCCCTTCGATGGTGACAGGAATGCCGGGGGTTAATCGCTGCCAGAGAACTTTAAAGTCTGCTGCGGTTAGCTGTTTTTGGATGTCGGGGACGGAGAGCATCAGGAGTTCTGTGGAAGTGTAGCCTAGATTGCGACAGGCTTGCTGATTGACTTCAACGACGCGGCCTTGGGCATTGATGACGAAAATAGCATCGACCGCTTGTTCAACTAAGGCCCGAAATCGCTGTTCGCTAGCTTTACGCTGTGCGATCGCATCTGAGATCTGCCGATACATCTGTCCAAAGGCTGTGATCACGTCCCCTAGCTCATCATGGCGCTGGTGATCAAGGGAAACAAAAGGGGGAGCTGTCTGTGGCTGATCTTGGAGGGCAAGTTCCCCAGCCCGCAGCAGATCGGCGCGGAGCTGCAGGACAGGGGTGATCACAATGGTGTAGACCACAATCATGGTTGCTACAGTGACAAAGACTGAGATGATCAGCACTAGGAGGGAAATACGCCCCACGAATGCGAAGATATCGTGCTGGACCTGAGTGACGTCGTGGCGAATGATCAATGTATATTTCTTGCTAGACGGAACCATCATCCAGGCTGAGTCATAGCGTTGCCCGAAGCGATCCAGAATTTTGGCTTGCTGATTGCGGGTAACTTTACGGTAGGACAGCTCCGGCGGTTCACCAAACTGTCCGATCCGTTTGCCATCAGCGCGATAGAGTGTGCCTCCCAATACAACGGGGTCTGCCTGCAGCTTTTGTAGTTGCTCAAGCAGCTCAGGGCCAGAAATTTGGGGCAGTGAGCTAAGAATGCCAGAGGCCCGCGCAGAGGAGACGGCACTTAACTGGTATAGCAACTCTTGTTCACGCCGAATAACGGAAGGAATCAGCAGAATCGCCTCGATGACAAGGATGCTGAGAAAGATCCACAGCTCAATCTGCCGTGATAGTCGCGCTTTGAAGAGTTCTGAGAGAATGCGAAACTGAACCGGCAAGTTTTGCTCCTTTGCAAAAACGAAGGCTTCTCTAACTCTCTCAATATGTAGCGCAAATTGGTGCTGAATCTAGGATGCAGCGACAGAAAGTAGTAAAAAATTATTACCCATAGAGGCGAAGAGTTTGGCTCTTCGCCTCCAACAGGTTTAACGACAGCAGAACTCTAATGTCGTGCAGGTATAGATTTATTTAGCGACTTTTTCCTTAAAGAGTTTCCCGGCACTGAAGGCAGGAACTCGTGTGGCTTTGATTTTGAGAGTTTTACCCGTCTGTGGATTGCGGCCATTTCTAGCCTTGCGATCGCGAGGTTCAAAGCTGCCAAAACCGACAACGGTAACCTTATCGCCCTCGCTCACGGTGTCAACGACAACCTCTAGCGCAGCCGTCAAAATAACGTCAGCCTGCTTCTTTGTAATATCAACCTTTTCAACAATGGCATCAACTAATTCACCCTTGTTCATTAAAAAGATCCTCATATATATTTTTGAGAACTTTATAGCAAGATTTTTCGGTCTGATTGCATTTAGCAAAAAAACTGTACAAACCTTAGAGTGCCTACTCTCAGAGACGTTGAGGTGGGAGAACCCTATAGTCTGCTGTAATCTTAGATGGCGTTGGTCAGGCGTAAGAAGGCTGTTAAGCGTAAAGCGAAATTTTCAGATTGAATAAGCAATGAGTGATTCTAGTGAGTAACTTGGTGAGTGGATCTGCGCCGATGGAATGAGGCATAGCTTGGTGATCGGAACTGCTGGACAGACGCCAGAAAGGGCCAGTCAACGCTTCTTGTTTCGTCTGGCTGGCCCTTTTATAGATATCCCTAAGCAAAATTTAGTCGTTAAAAAATGCCTTTGAGGATGTAGTCTGCGATGCGATCGATGCGGATGTCATTGCGATCGTCGTACACGTCAAAGCGGTCATTACCTCGATCATATCTATCAAATCGGCTATAAAAAATGCGCTTGCATTCTCTGCGGCGATATCGATATTGACACTTTCGGGCATAGAATTTTTCAAAAGCACATTTTCGTCGAGACCAGGACCGGCGACAGAACCCCCTCCGTCTTTTAAAGCTTCCCCCGTGTCGTTCAAATCGGCCTCTTCTGCGCCTTCTTCCGGCAAGCAATTGGCCTGAACCGATCCCCTCAGTGAGTGATACATCAGGATTCGCTGCAGAAACCTGATGCTGAGTGGAAAGCGCTGAGGCTGGGAGAGCCGTTGTTCCTAACGCTAGCGCTGTTGCTAAAATGATCGCAGCCTTAGCCATGATCATGACCTCCTGAATTCTTTGTCTTTGCTGATGTTAATCAGCGTAGAGACTTCAGCTAGGCATGTCAGTCCTAAAGGGATAGCTGAGTAATCGCCAAGACTGGCTTCGTGATCTGATCAGAAATAGAAATTAATAGAGATTAGTGCTGCTTAGCGCACCGAGCTGCCTGCTTGGCCTGGAGCAATGACAAAAGTTGGCTCTGACAATGTCACCTCGTACCCAGCATCAGGGGGAATCGTGAGCAAGACCTTGGTAAAGGTAACAACCTGTCCAGGAGCCAAGGTGCTGGGTTCGGGCTGAGCACTGCCGGTTTGAAGTAGATTACCGTCTTCATCTAACACTTCAAAGTTGATGGCTGACACTGTGACGGGGTCAGGGTTTTTGTTGACCAAGATACCGAAGACCTGAGACGAACCGTTCAACCGAATGATCGGCTCTAAGACTAACTCGCGAATATCTAAATTACGAACAATCTTTTCTAAGTCAGCTTCTGGATCGGCCTCTATTCGGCTTGTTTCTTGGGGCCGTCGTTCTTGCGAGGCTTGAGACCCCAGCTCGACTAGATCATTCCAATAGGATCGGTAATATTGCTGCTCGTCAGGAGACCCCCCAATTTGAATAATGTTTTCTTGGGCCTGGGCGGCGGGAGCGATCAAGCTTGAGATTGCGATTAAGGTGATACCGAAACCTGTGTGTGCAATCGCACTGGAAATCTTAGACATTACTGAACCTCCTAACAAGGGCGCAGAACGACTGTCTTCCATCTGCTCAAGTAGAGTCAGATCATTAGCCGTTGAGCAACTGTTTCATTCTTATCGTAGCGATAATCTCAAGACAGATATTTATTTTTTGTCTATGAATAAAAATAATCTCAAAAGCTGTAGAGGACAGACGCTAATATCAATCGGGAGCACGTCTAACCTCCGCTCGGCTTTCTAGAACTAGATGTGAAATCAAGTGCCACTGATCGCTGCGCACCATCAAAAACCCAATGGGGCTGGGCAGTCGCAACCAGTTCTGTGCCCGCTTCAGGATCTGTAAGGTATGAGGGGGACTGGTCAGATTGTTGCGATTATCGAAGGTAGGTTGGATGCGATCGCAAATCCTCCAAATTCCAAACCCAGATTGCCTGAACAGCTTCTGACTCTGCATCATGCTCTGTATTGTTTGCTCCAGATGTTGAACGAAGAAAAGAGTGATGACTGATTTACTTCTTCCTTGTCGTCTGTCGGTAATGTCTTGATAGATTGCAAAAAAGCGCGAGTGATTCCCTTCACATCGGCAATTTTGCCAAATTTCTTGACGAAGCTGAAAACCTGTGCAAGATTGGGTACTACAAACGTAGTATTTAATCCGCTCTGGATCAATATCTTCAAATGAAACGCAGACCCACCTCAGCCAGCCGAATGTCGCAGCACAAACATTGTGTTGCGGTAACTGCTGCGCGATTGGGTTTTGAGACCCTGACGGGACTCGGCTGCAGTTTCTTAGAAGGCATAAATTGGGAACCTATTTCCGATAGACAATACCCAGATCCAAATATCAAGAGCGGAAGGTGCGACCTCGCACCGACATAACGACCGGCATTAATCTTGCTGAATCCCCGCTCTGCCCTGTGTAGAGCGGGGATTCTTTTTTTGAGGAGTTTCGACCGATGACTGTACAACACGCCGTATTACAAAATTCCGTGGTGGTCTTTTCCAAGGCGTATTTACCCCTAGCCAAGATCAACATTAAGCGCGCCATTGTGCTGCTGGTGACGGAACAGGCTGAGGCGCTGGACTTTGGTAATACCCAGATGTGGGAAGTGCGATCGCCCTCCACGATCCTCCAGGTCTCAGAACACATCCGCCTGTTGATGGGCAACCCAGAGCGCCAGTGGAAGATTCCTCCGGTGAATCGGCGCGAAGTCCTCAAGCGTGATCAGCATCGCTGCCAGTACTGCAACAGCAGCCGGAAGCTGACGCTCGATCACGTGATTCCGCGCTCAAAGGGTGGACTGCACACCTGGGACAACGTGGTTGCCGCCTGTGAATCTTGTAACTGTGGGAAAAGCGATCGCACCCCCAAACAAGCAGGCATGACCTTGTTCACCAAACCCAAAGCACCGATCCATCCCGCCGTGGCGTTTGCCGACCAGTTTTGGAAAAGCCAGCCCACACCCTGAGAACTAGGGCCGTCTCTGTTCTCCTTCACTAAACCCAGACTTTAGGAGACAGCTAAGATGTTGAAATTGATTTACACCGAACTGGGGCTGCACATGGACTACGAAGCAGCTTCCCTAGAGGCGGTGGTCTCTCAGCACGTGATTTTGAGCGTTCGCATCGGTCGAAGCCTGCACGTCGAGATGGGCCTAGCGTCTTTCTTGCTTCCCATCCAAGCGCCTGGACTGGAGGCTCTAGATGCGGCTCTGCACCGATATGCCGAGACCCTAGAGATCACCTGTGTCGATGCCGAATATGTCGAAGTTGATCTCGGCGGCACCTGGATGGCTCAAACCATCGACGCCCATGAAGGGATGTTTCTCGCAGCCTACGACTATGAGACTGAACTCATTCTTCATCGTTTGTGGCATGCGGCGGGTTTACCCCTCACGTCTGTAATTTAGCTCAAACCCATAAAGGAGAGGTGGTTTTGACTCTCTTGAGGTAGCCCATCCTCTCCTTTTTTAGAAGGATCTGAAAAATCTTGTAGTATGCCCTTGACATTTATGTAGTATGTTTGTAGTATAAATGTAATGCGCTCCACCTTCGGGGCCAAAAACAATTTCTGAACCTAGACAACTGAATATTATTTGCCACATTTTGGCAGTCAACAACTGAGTGTAGAAATGGGAGCCTTCTCCCGAATCGTTAAAGCGATTAAACGTCTGACTCAATGCATTGACCGCCATTTCTGGGGGTGTAGCTTAGCCGGTCTAAAGCAGTCGCCTGTCGAGCGAAAGATCGCGAGTTCGAATCTCGTTTCCCCCGTTACAAGTATGGCAACACCCGGCTGAGTGAGGACATTGGTGTTTGAACCCATCGTTTCTTTGCTCAAGATGATGTCCTCATCAATACGTGTGTCGCCATATCTCGTGGACGATTAGATAAGTCGCTTTGGTTCTCAGCCAAGGAGAAGCGGGTGCAACTCCCGTCGAGACTTCTTATTGCTAGCGACAATTTGTCATTAGTCATGTGTCCAGGTTGCCAAGTGCTCAAAGGCGTCGGTCTGCAACATCGATATCGTGGGTTCAAATCCCACCCTGGACTCCAAGTGGCGCAGTGTAGCCTAACGGCAAGGCGCTTGGCTCATAACCAAGAAGATGCGGGTTCAACTCCCGCCACTGCAACCTATCGCAACTGACTGTTGAGTTAAGACGATGGAAGAACACTCTAGATCGGGTTCAACCTTTAAGACGTCCTAATCAATACGCCAGTTGCAATATGCGGGGATGGTGTAATGGCAACACCTCAGCCTCCAAAGCTGATGTTCTGGGTTCAAATCCTAGTCTCCGCGTTGCCTGAACTGGTTTGGTTCAGGCAGTTCATGAAGTGGTGTACGCAAATGGCTTAAGCGGCTTGGCTTTCATCCAAGTGATTGCGGGTTCAATCCCCGTCACCACTCCCAATAGCAGTACCCGGCTGAGTGAGGGCAGCTCTTCTTGAGCACACATGGGAGCAGCCATTTGAACGCCCTCATCGATACGTGTACCGCTATTCACATAGGTCGGCTCGCCTACTGGTGTGGGCAACTGCCTGTAAAGCAGTCGCTGATTGCGTTGCAGGTTCAATTCCTGCCCGACCTACCAAACATGGAGAGATCGCCATTGGCAAGGCAATCTGTTTGCTAAACAGTCGTGGATTTAGTCCACTGGGGGTTCGATTCCCTCTCTCTCCGCTTTGAGAACGTGGTGTAACTGGATAACATCTCAGACTACGAATCTGAAGATTGAGGGTTCAAGTCCTTCCGTTCTCGCCAATTCCAATTGTGCAAGTCAATTTATCCCCCGGTAGCTCAGAGGTAGTAGCGCCTGTGTGAAGTACAGGAGGTCGTCGGCTCAAAACCGACCTGGGGGGCTTGATGGAGTGTAGTTCAACTGGCAGAACGCCTGACTGTTAATCAGGTAGTTGGAGGTTCGATTCCTCTCGCTCCAGCCATTCATTGCCGAGTGGACGAATAGCAAGTCGCCTGACTCTGAATCAGGAGGTTGTAGGTGCAACCCCTACCTCGGCATCCATTCCTTGCCCTGTGGTGTAACTGGAAACACTTCGCTCTTTGACAGCGAAATTCTAGGTATTTCCTTCGGAAACGCTGACGCGAACGAACCCTGGCGGGGCAGTTGGAGGTTGTTGAAAGTGACCATTTGCCTGGATCTCTTCACGTCTCCTTTTCTTACTCCTGTGGCGCAATTGGTAGACGCGGCTGTCTTAAACACAGTTTGTTGTGGGTTCGACTCCCGCCAGGAGTATCGGGTATTCGGAGAACAGTTCCGAGATCCGTTTTTCAAGTTCTCAATTTTTTATGCTCCTGTAGCCCAATGGGAAGAGGCGCTGGTTTCAAGCACCAGAGGTTGTGAGTTCAAGTCTCACCGGGAGTACCAAGTATCCGAGTGTGGCGCAGCTTGGTCAGCGCGCCTGGTTTGGGGCCAGGATGTCGCAGGTTCAAATCCTGCCACTCGGACTGTTCATACTCCTGTAGCCCAACCGGAAGAGGCGCTGGTCTTAGACACCAGAGGTTGTGGGTTCGACTCCCACCAGGAGTACTTCGCTCCCGTGGCGAAATCGGTAAACGCCTCTGTTTGAGGGACAGAGTTTTTGCAGGTTCAAATCCTGTCGGGAGTACCAATGGGCCGCTGGCAGAGCGGATATGCAGCCGCCTTTTAAGCGGATAGATCCAGGTTCAACCCCTGGGCGGCCCACCAGGGTTGTTAGCTCAGTTGGTAGAGCAGTCGCCTCTTAAGCGAAAGTGCGTAGGTTCGATCCCTACACAGCCCATCATCCCCCCTGGGGTGAGGGAGCTAAGTCTCTCTATTGTTTATGTTATTCACCGTAGTCAGCTAACCAAAGGAGGTGTGTGATGACTGTCATGGTTATGGAAGTTAAAAGCGTCAATCAGCATCTGAATGCTGATGCGCTCAAGGTCTATGCAATGCAGGCTCCGGGATGCCCCGCGATTCAGATTATTGCTAATTTGGAGCGGGTTTATGAGGTGGGCGATCGCATCTCAATCGCTCAAGTCAACTCCGTCCTCAAAGATGGCACTAAAATTAAAGCCACTAGGCTGCGGGGGTTAGTGTCCTACGGTATGGCTTTGGGTAAAACAGATGCACCTGTAGGGCAAGATTTATCTGATCTGTACTGTCAAAAGTCAGTCGCCCAGTCGGTGCAGCTACAGCGGTGGCCGAGTATGGAGTTGCTCTATAACGTCCGTCGGAATTTGATCGCTCTGGATGCCACTCCGGTAGTGACCTATCGAGCCAAAATTAAGCTGGATGGTACCAATGCTGGGGTACAGGTGTTCTCGGATGGTCGGGTGGCGGCTCAGAGTCGTTCTCAGATTATTACGCCGGGCGATGACAACATGGGCTTTGCCCATTGGGTGAGCCAGCACATCGACTATTTCGCTCGGTTGGCGGGCCGTGAACATCTCACCCTGTTTGGTGAATGGTGCGGTCAGGGAATTCAGAAACGGACGGCGATCTCTCAAATCGATCGCAAAATCTTTGCTGTTTTTGCAGTTCAGACCGGCGGGGTCGAAAACGAAGTCGCCAAGCTGGAGGTTGATCCAGAGAAGATTGCTGAGCTTTTGCCTGCTCACCCTGATGTGTTTGTGCTGCCTTTCATGGGGGAGCCATTGACGCTGGATTACGGTAGCCGAGACCAGTTGGAATCTGCTGCTACAGCGATCAATCAACTCGTGACTGAGGTGGAACACACCGATCCTTGGGTGAAGGATACCTTCGGGATTGAAGGTTTGGGGGAAGGTGTTGTGCTTTATCCCCAGAGCATCCCGGCTGATCGTCTCACCTATCCTGAGCTGATGTTCAAGGCTAAGGGGGAAAAGCATCAGGTAGTTAAGACCAAAAAGCCGGTGCAGCTTGATCCTGAGCGGGTCAAAAGTATTGATCAGTTTGTGGATCTGGTGGTGACTTCTGCTCGGTTGGAGCAGGGGGTGACTGAAGCCTGCAGCGGTTGTTTGGAGATATCTCAGATGGGGGCGTTTCTGAAGTGGCTGGCGATGGATGTCCAGAAGGAGAGCGGGGCTGAACTTGAAGTGGCTCAGCTTTCTTGGAAGGATGTAAACAGGGCTGTCACTGATGCGGGGAAGAAGTGGTTCCGCGATCGGGTGATGTCGGTTGGGGTTGCTCAGTAGAGGATTGGGGGTGGTTGGTTTGGGCCGTTAGGCTCTGCGTTGGCCCCCCAATTCTGAGGGAGAGTCGCTTCAAAAGCGAAGAACTCTAGCGGCGTTGTAACACTGGCTAATACTACGGTTAGCATGGGAGGACAAGAACCTGAGACCTCTCAACATAAGCGGTAGAGAACAAAGAGCATGCAAGAAATCTGGGATCGAATTGAGGCAGGCTTAGCTATTCACGCACCAAGTATCATCCCTCTCCTTCAACCAGGTGCGTCGGAAGAGGATATTAAGAATGCAGAGACAAAGCTTGGTATTGAGTTCCCAGAAGATGTGAGAGAGTCTTACCGAATTCACAACGGGAGGCTTGATGAGGAAGGTTTTCTCAGTGGCTGGACAGAGTTTTATTCTCTGGAGGACATCTTTCGTCAATGGGATATCTGGAGAGAGGTTTTGGAAACAGAGCCACTAATAGACTTTCAACGTGAAATAGAGGGACCAATTAAGCCAGATTTGTTCAATCTCCGATGGATTCCTCTGTTGGGGAATGGGTGTGGTGATCACTGTTGTCTAGATCTAGATCCGTCTCCAGAGGGTCAAGTAGGGCAAGTTATAGTTTTGATTCATGATGACCTCGATATGGAGGTGTCGGCTCCATCTTTCAGAGCCTTGTTAGCTAACTTTGCTGATGAGCTTCATGCTGGCACTTACACGTTCTCAGAGGAATATGGTGGCCTGATCGCTGTTACAGATCTCGCGGAGTTTCAAGAAGAGGATCGTAAATATGCTCAATTTATGCAGCAATATCCTGACCAAAAGCAAGCGCATGAAGCTTTTTACGAATACAAGCGACAAAAAGCTAAGAACCATTAAGGTACCTGATCCACAGAATTGAGCTGCGAATTGGAGCAATTACGTCTTCAGCAGCCATTAGTTAGCCATATCTAATGAGGAGTGTTGCAAACCCGTTCGTGAGGGTGAGGCATGTTGCGATCGCAACTCATCCAAACCAACCTGCCACAAAACCAAAACCTACAGCCACTCTCCCCCCAGAATTGGGGGGCCGGGGGGGCCAACGCAGCACCCAACAACGAAGCCCCAAACAAACCAAAAACAATATGGCGGAGATGGAGAAAGAGAGGCTCGGCAGTCTCATAAGCTGCACATCTGTGAGTGCAACTCTCACCTCCGCTACCAATTGCCGGTGTAGCTCAATTGGCAGAGCAACTGATTTGTAATCAGCAGGTTGCAGGTTCAACTCCTGTCACCGGCCCCAACCCTGCGGATATGGTGCAACGGCTAGCACGAAAGGCTTCCACCCTTTTGATATGGGTTTGAATCCCATTATCCGCTTTAGGCGAGTGTGATGTAGCAGTAGCATCTGGCGGTGCCAACGCCAGCGCGTGAGTGCGAATCTCACCACTCGCTTTTTATGGGAGTGTCGCCCAACGGATGGGGCACCGATCTTCTAAATCGGTCTGTGTAGGTTCGAGTCCTGCCACTCCTGTATGGGTCTGTAGCTTAATTGGGAAAGCATCTGCTTTGCAAGCAGAAAGATGTCGGTTCAAATCCGACCAGAATCCACCATTATGTTGGCCGAATCCGAAGCGGACGAGGAGCTAGGTTGTGACTCTAGCGTTAGCGGGTTCAAGTCCCGTCGGTCAACCCAATTCTTTCGCACGATTGGCTCATGGAAGGTGCCGCTGAATGGTCGGCAACTGGTCTTGAAAACCAGGGTATGGCCCTGCTGTAGGGGTTCGATTCCTCCACCTTCCTTCTTCCTTTTTCCACCAGAGGCCGAAAAGTGAGGCGCTGTGCTGATAACACAGTCATAGCAGGGGCAGTACCTGCCTGGTGGATTTCTATATTTTTATCCAAAGGAGGTGAATCCGATGAAACTTGCAGAAGCTCTAATTCAACGGGCTGATTGTCAAAAGAAAATTGTGCAACTACGCCAGCGACTAAACCGCAGTGCCAAAGTGCAAGAGGGTGAACAGCCGCCTGAGAACCCTCAAGAGCTGTTGATGGAATTAGAAGATGCGATCGCAACTCTAACAACCCTCATCCAGCGCATCAATCGCACCAACTCCAGCACTGAGTTTAACAACGGCAACTTGTCTGACGCCCTAGCGCAGCGAGATACACTAATGACCAAGCGTAGCGTCCTCGAAAACTTAATTCAGGAAGCCTCAATTACGCAAAATCGTTACAGCCGTTCAGAAGTGCGGTTTATCAGTACCGTTGATATTGCCGATTTACAGCGGCAGATCGACCGTGCCTCCCAGGAGCATCGCCTCCTAGATGCGCAGGTACAGGCTCTGAACTGGCAAGTAGAGCTGCTGGATGCCTAGATTCGGGCGAAAACAGAAAATAGTTGGTAGCTACTGACAACAGAAGCGAACACAACCCGCCAACTGGGCAAGTTGGAAACCACGTTGTCTGTAAAACAACCTTTGGTATGCTGCGGGCCAGCGTAAATGGGTTCGACTCCCGCTTACAAATGACGCCCAGCAATGTGACAAGGGCACTGTGTACCGTCACGACTAACAACCCTGTGTTGATCTGTTGAATTTGGCGAGGGCGGGTTCGGGGACTATTTATTTGGAGGTGCTATCTCACCTCTAAATACACGAATCAGTTAAATCTGCGTATACTCTTTGTATATACCTTTGAGTGCCTGATGAAAACTAAAGTGCAAAAGTGGGGCAATAGCTTAGCCCTACGGATTCCCAAATCATTTGCGGCAGAGATCCTTCTGCGGCCTGATACTGAAGTTGAGTTAAGTATGGTTAAGGGTAAATTGGTTATCACTCCCATCCTTGAAGCCAGCTATTCCTTAGAACAGCTACTTGAAGATGTTACCGAAGAGAATATCCATGCTGAAGTAGAGACAGGAGCCTCCGTTGGCAATGAGGCTTGGTGAACATGATCTATGTTCCAGAACAGGGTGATGTGGTTTGGATTGACTTCAATCCTCAGATAGGACATGAACAAGCCGGTAGGCGTCCAGCCTTGATCTTGTCGCCTTTGTCCTACAACCGTAAAGTCCGTCTAGCACTTTTGTGTCCTATTACCAACCGGGTTAAGGGGTACCCCTTTGAAGTTGTTATCCCGTCAAACGAAAAGGTCTCGGGCGTGATTCTCTCGGATCAAGTCAAAAGCTTAGATTGGCAGAAGCGCAACGTTGAATTTATTGCCAAGCTCCCTGATGAGATTGTCGATGAGGTTATGAAGAAGCTGAAAACGTTGCTTCCCTAACTCTGCCAGCACCCAAAAAGACTTGCGATGGCCGAAGGCCGGTCGGAGACCATCGCAAACTACCCACTTCCACATGAGGAGTGGTGCTTTTCAGATGGCTTTATGAAACCGCGATCGCAAAACGATTTTATTTTTTCTCAATGAAGGAGGTCAGAAAATGACCAAAGTAAATTTTGAGTACATGGCCCACAAAAGTGGGCACCCCATCAAAGCCTGGATTAAAGGCGTCGATGTCGGCGAAGAAGCGATCGCACAGCTCAAAAACGTCGCCAGTCTACCCTTCATCTACAAACATGTCGCTGCCATGCCCGATGTCCACTGGGGCAGAGGCGCAACCATCGGCTCTGTCATTGCCACTAAAGGCGCAGTGGTCCCCGCCGCCGTCGGTGTGGATCTGGGCTGCGGGATGATGGCTTTGCAAACCACTCTGACAGCGAACGACCTACCCGATAATCTGGATGCGATGCGGTCTGCCATTGAGTCCGTGGTGCCTCACGGTCGGACTGATAATGGGGGACGTGGCGATCGCGGTGCATGGCATGACCTGCCTGAGATTGTCAGCACCTTCTGGAAAGGGTTTGAGTCTCGCTATCAGCTCATTGAGTCCAAGCATCCCAAGGCGATTAGCAAGAACAACGCCCGTCATCTGGGAACGCTGGGAACTGGCAACCACTTCATTGAAGTGTGTTTGGATGAATGCGATCGCATCTGGGTCATGCTCCATTCTGGCTCTAGAGGTCTAGGGAACCGGATTGGCTCCTACTTCATCCGCAAAGCCAAGCAAGAAATGGAACGGTACTTTATCGATCAATTTCTACCCGATAAGGATTTGGCCTATCTGGTGGAGCATTCTGAGCTATTCGACGATTATGTCGAAGCGGTGGCCTTTGCCCAAGATTTCGCCTTAGCCAACCGCAAGGTGATGATGAAGCGAACGCTTGAGGCGATTCGATCTGTGCTGCCAGAGCTAGAGGTCTCTGTGACAGAGATGGCGGTCAACTGCCATCACAACTACATTCGCAGAGAGAATCACTATGGCAATAATGTCTGGGTGACTCGCAAGGGAGCTGTCAGCGCCCGTGAAGACGAGCTGGGCATTATCCCTGGCTCTATGGGAACTGCCTCTTACATCGTCAAAGGCAAAGGGAGCAAAGATAGCTTCTGCTCTTGTTCTCACGGTGCTGGTCGGCGCATGTCTCGGGGACAAGCCCGCCGAGAGATTACGCTTGAGCAACATCAAGCGGCGTTGAAAGGCATCTCGGCCCGACTCGATTCTGAAGTGTTGGATGAAAGCCCAGCCGCCTACAAAGATATCGATCAGGTGATGGCGGCTCAAACTGATCTTGTCGATGTAGTGCATTCACTACGGCAGGTGGTGAATGTGAAGGGGTAAATCGAGTTTGCTACCGTCTTGAAAGAGGGAATCGGTTTCACCCCTCTACTGATTCAAGGCTCGTATCCATCAGGCTGTGAAGGAGCTGTGCAACTCTGCATTAGCCCCCCAGAATTGTGGTTGGGGGGCTAATGCCTTCTTTCTGACTCAAGCCGAAGGCAAAAGTACACGAGCTCCTAAAGCTCGGACTGTCTAATCGGCGGAGCAGAGCGGCGAACGCATAGATCCTAATAGCCTCTTGCTACCCGTTCGGATGCCGAAGGGGAAAATATCGCTACTGCTGCAAACCGTCGTTTTCAATGGCACTATAGGCGCTTTGCGATCGCAACCCCAACCAAGGATCTGAATCTGGGGTCAAGAACAAATCGGCATAAACTTTTGTATTCAGGGCTTCCACCGTTTGAGTATCAGCTTCTTCCAAAAACCATTGATGGATTTGACTCCGGAGCAAATATTCATTCCGCACGGTATCGAGGGCCATGGCGGTCTCAAAGTTCTTCACTGTGGCCTCAAATTGGGCATCTGCTTGTGACCACTGGGCTGAATTCTTGCTCAACATCAGCATTTTACTGTTCTGATCAAGCTGAGATTGATCTTGATGCAGGTCTGCAATTTTACGCCAGACTGCAGTATTAGTCGCTTCCTCAAGCTGTGTGCGATTACGGTCAGCCGTTGCAGCGAGTCCCAACGCGGAAGAAAGCAGGGGCGTTTCAACCATAGACTTGCCGATAGCCAGACGTCCGGCATCAATTGCAGATGGCGTGCTAAGGGGCAAAGGCGCAAGCGCTGGAAGTTTATCAATGCCAATATTTGCCAAGTCAGATCGCCACTGATTTTGGGTTGCAGTAAGACGACTGCGATGATAATTCTGCAATAAATTTTTCGGGTCGAGCGGGAGTATCCTCAACTCTTTCGTTGATGCTCGTGGCTTGAGCTGGGACATCCTTTGATTGAGGGTTTTGGCCTGCTTCAAATGGCTGAGAAACGCCTGTGGCCCATACAGTCCAGGCAGTGCATCGATGGGTTGTCCTCGATCGTTAAGGATGTAGTGAATACTGTTGCCTGTGAGGGTGCGCTGTAGCTTTCGGCCATCACCGTAATCGATGGTGACTTGAGGGACAGGGCGCACCGATTCCCAGTGGAGAATATAGCGATCGCGCAAATACTGCGAGACCTTGGCATTGGGGTACAGTGCAACGCGGAAAAATCGACTGTTGGCGCAGCTCAATTCTTGATCAAGATTCCCCAACATTCGCAGGGACAAAATAGGCTTTCCAGTAGCGACAGCCTCAGCCTTTGCCGCAGTCAGATCGGTATACCAGAATAAACGGGATGCATGACAGTCTCGTTGCTTGCACAGAGCGTCTAGGGCCGCTCGCAACTCCGGTTTCGGAAGCTCCTGAGCGTTGGGAGTATGGGTGGATAAGAACTTCTCGAGGCCCGCTTGGCCCTGGGCTCTATAGGCCTCTATCTCGGTTGAGGGGAATGAAGATGCAGGATTCGCGAAGGCTGATGCCGCCATGATTGTGGGCGAGAGACAGGTTGCGATGGCCCAAAGCCCACCTTTGGTGAACGCAACCCCCAAAACACACCGACTCAACTGACGCACCATAAAACACCTGTAGAACAACCCTTCTCTTTTATAGCTGCAGGAGAAAAGAAACGGAATGATCCGGATCACTTTGATAGATTGAAGAAAACGGCCATCCAGAGCCGACGTCCTCAGACATCCTGCGAGTTATTCAAAACAGCATTGCTGCAAAACAATGGTAGCCAAGCGTCCTATATATCTAGACCACCAAGCCACAACACCGGTTGACTCCGAAGTGGTCACGGCCATGCTGCCTTACTTCACCGAACACCCAGGCAATCCCTCCAGCAGTCACCTCTTCGGCTGGGAAGCAGAGGCCGCCGTCAAACAGGCGCGCCGTATGCTTGCCGACGTAATCCGCGCGACCCCAGAAGAAATAATCTTTACCAGCGGTGCTACAGAGGCCAACAACTTAGCCATCAAAGGAATCGCTGAAGCCTATCTCCAAAAGGGGCGTCACATTGTGACCGTCCAAACAGAACATAATGCAGTCCTCGAGCCCTGCCGCTACCTTGAAACGCTGGGTTTTGAGGTCACCTATCTACCGGTTCAAGACCAAGGACTCATCGATCTCAACCGGCTTGAGCAGACCCTGCGCTCCGACACCGTTCTAGTCTCTGTGATGGCTGCGAATAATGAAATTGGCGTTCTTCAGCCTCTTGCAGAAATCGGCGCTCTTTGCCAGCGCCATCAGGTGTTGTTCCACACCGATGCAGCCCAAGCCATCGGCAAAATCCCCCTAGACGTAGAGGCGATGCAGATCGACCTCCTGTCGATCACTGCCCACAAGCTATACGGCCCCAAAGGAATCGGTGCTCTTTACCTGCGCCGAGGCACTCGCATGGCAAGCCAACTTCACGGCGGCGGTCAGGAGAGAAGCTTGCGGTCAGGGACGCTTGCCACACCGTTGATTGTTGGTCTCGGCAAAGCGGTCGAACTCGCGATGCATCATCAGGAAACAGAGGGCCATCGGCTGGCACAACTCCGAGACGATCTGTGGCATCAGCTCCAAAAGCTAGAAGGTATTTATCTCAATGGCCATCCCACTCAGCACCTGCCGGGATGCTTGAACATCAGTGTGGTAGGCGTTGATGGCACTCGTCTTTTGCGTGAACTGCAGCCTAACCTAGCGGTTTCCTCTGGTTCTGCCTGTGCCTCAGCGAAACCAACTCCATCCCATGTACTGACGGCTCTGGGACGTGATCCGGTGCTAGCGCGTGCTTCTCTGCGCTTTGGTATGGGCCGCTTCAATACAGCCACCGATATTAATCAGGCTGCATCTCACGTCATTGCCGCCGTGCAAACGCTGCGCCAGCCGCACAGAGCCATCAAGCTTTGAGAAATCAGGTCTCTAGAGAAACAAGTGTCGTGCACACCCTTGCCTATGCCCTTTATCCCCCTGCAAAGCCATCGCTTTGACACCCTTAATGACCCCGGTCGCACAGTCGTGCATTGCTTTAACCTGCAGGGATATTAGCTCATACAAGAATAAACTGATCGGCCGTAAGACCTGGCGCGCCCGTAAGAGTTGCCAAGATCGACGAACTCGACGAGCCAGTTCCATCTGAATCGAAGCGAAGAACACCTTGATTGGGGTCGCTCGTGTCATACAGGAAGTTTGCACTACTCCCAAGAGGACTAGGAGAGGTCCCGCTTACAAAGCTTCCGGCAGCTGAAGCTATCGTACTAAGGGCTACCCCACTGGTTAGTCCGCCCCCAAAAGCAGCGGCTGAAATTTGGAAGAAATCATCACTGCCAAAGTCAGTAATCGTATCACCCCCCTCAGAGAGGGCCGTGTAGACAAAACTATCGCCGCCTCCATTCCCCGTGAGTACGTCACTTCCCTCACCACCCGTTAGCAGGTTCGCACCATTGTTCCCGGTTAACGTATCACGGAAGGTAGACCCAATGACATTCTCTATGCTGTTCAGCGTGTCTTGCTCAATAATATTGTTTGAAGAGATTTCATCAGCAATCGCCTCGTACCAAGCATCAGCAATCTTCTCGTAACCCACTGCATTGGGATGAATCTCATCGATTAAGTCACTGAGAGATAGTTGACTATTGATATCAACAAAAGTGACGTTTCCTCCCTTGGCTTCAATAATCGGCTGAATAGCAGCGTTGAAATCTATCGTCTGTTGAGTATCGTCAACAGCCCGTTCTCCTGGCGCGATGGAGGATACAAATAGATCAGCATCTGGTGCCTGAGCGGTAATTTGATCGATTAAGCTACTCAGCCGATCAGGTGCATTCTCAAGGTCAAAATTTCCAAGAATATCATTGGTGCCGATCATCAATAGGATGGTGTCGGGTTGAGCAGTACTGAGCCAATCATCAACGGAATCCGCGATTTCATCAATCCTAAAACCACGGTGACCCTCATGATCAACGTCAATCGTCGGGGGACCTGTTTGCAGAGAACCCACAAAGTCAATGTCAAAACCGTCTGAGACAAAGGAATTCCACAGTGGAATACGATAGCCTCCATCAGGATCGGTCTCAAGCCCTTCTGTAATTGAGTCACCCAAGGGCATTAATCTAATCGGGGACGTAATCGTTGTCGTACCAGCCGTGAGATCAACGTTGACACTACTGACTGCCTCAGAGTAGTCGGTAGTGTCAATTCCGCCCCCACCATTCAACGTGTCATCACCCTCACCGCCGACTAGTAGATCCTCACCAGAACCGCCTGTGAGTGCGTCATCACCTGCATTGCCTGTGAGTGTATCGTTCCCAGCACCCGCGCTCAGGCTATTGTCATTTGCATCACCAATGAGGTTGTCGTTGCCGTTCCCTGTGATAATTTGCTCAAAATTCTGAAACGATTGTCCCCCTCTCCGGCCATCTCCAACGCCCCCTTGTTCTACAAAGATTGTGAGGTTGCGTCCATCACTGGGTTCAAATCTGATGGTGTCTTGCCCTGCACCGCCGTCAAATGAGTCTAGACCACTGAAGTTATTAACGATGACCGTATCATCACCAGAACCGCCTGTGAGTGTGTCATCACCCGCACCACCTGTGAGCGTGTCGTCACCTGCACCGCCAGTGAGTGTATCGTTC